>QGUL01000009.1 GCA_003242425.1 Pseudomonadota bacterium
TCCCAACATCGACGAGCCGGTCGTCACCGTCCGCACCACGTACCGCGGCGCCAGCCCCGATATCATCGAGTCGCGTGTCACGCGGCCGCTCGAGGAACAGCTCGCGGGCATCGAAGGCATCGACGTGATGACCTCGATCAGCCGCTCCGAGGAAAGCCAGATCACACTGCGCTTCCGCCTGGAGCGCGATCCCGATGCGGCTGCCGCCGACGTGCGCGACCGCGTCTCGCGCGCGCGGCGTCGTCTGCCGGACGACATCGACGAGCCGATCATCACCAAGGTCGAAGCCGACGCCAACCCCATCATCTGGCTCGCCTTCTCCAGCGACCGCTATTCGGCGATGGAGCTGACGGACTTCGCCAGCCGGCTGGTCAAGCCGCGCCTGCAGACGCTGCCCGGCGCGGCCGATGTGCGCATCGGCGGCGAACGACGCTACGCCATGCGCATCTGGATCGACCGCGGCAAACTGGCAGGCTACGGCCTCACGCCGCAGGACGTGGAGGAGGCGCTCAGACGGCAGAACGTCGAAGTACCCTCGGGCCGCATCGAAAGCGAGATGCGCGAGTTCTCGGTGGTGACGCAGACCGATCTGGTCAAGCCCGAGCAGTTCGAGCAGGTCATCGTCCGCTACGTGCAGGGCTATCCGGTGCGCATCCGCGACGTCGCGCGGGTGGAAATCGCGCCCGAGAACGAACGCACCGTGGTGCGCTATAACGGCAAGCCGGCCGTGGCGCTGGGCGTCATCAAGCAGGCGACCGCCAACCCGCTGGAACTGGCGGAGGCGGTGCGCGAGGAGATGCCTAAGATCCTCGCCGATCTGCCGCCGGGCATCGAGGTCAACGTCGCCAACGACACCACCATCTTCATCGACCGTTCCATCCGCTCGGTCTACCGCACCATCGGCGAGGCGGTGGTGCTGGTGGTGCTGGTGATCTTCCTCTTCCTCCGCTCGATACGCGCCACGCTCATTCCGCTGGTGACCATTCCCGTGTCGCTGATCGGCGCCTTCGGGATCATGTACGTGCTCGGCTTCAGCGTGAACACGCTGACGCTGCTCGCGCTGGTGCTCGCCATCGGTCTGGTGGTGGACGACGCCATCGTCATGCTGGAGAACATCTACCGGCACATCGAGGAGGGCATGCATCCTTTCAAGGCGGCGCTGGTCGGCTCGAAGGAGATCGGTTTCGCCGTGGTCGCGATGACGCTCACGCTGGCGGCGGTGTACGCGCCGGTGGCGTTCATGACCGGGCGCACCGGCAAGCTGTTCATCGAATTCGCGCTCACCCTCGCCTGCGCGGTGATCGTCTCGGGCTTCGTCGCGCTCACGCTCTCGCCGATGATGTGCTCGAAGCTGCTGCGCCACGCCGAGAAGCACGGCCGCTTCTACAACTGGGTGGAGAACGGGCTCGTCCGCCTGACGGACGCCTACCGCGGGGCGTTGCGGCGCGCGCTCGGCAGGCGCACGGCGGTGCTGCTGATCGCCTTCTGCATTCCCAGCGCGGCCATCGTGCTGCTCTTCGGCAGCCTCAAGCAGGAGCTCTCGCCGACCGAGGACCGTGGGACGATCGTGGGCAACTTCATCGCGCCCGAGGGCGCGACCATCGACTATACCGACCGCTATGCGCGCATGCTGGAGGAGATCTATTCCCAGGCGCCGGCGGTGAACCGCTATTTCGTCATCGCCGGTTCGCCCGAAGTGTCGCGCGGCCGCTCCTACGTCCGGCTGATCGACTGGGAAGAGCGCGATATCAGCGCGCAGGAGGTCGCCGACTGGCTGAGGCCGCGCATGGCGGCGCTGCCCGGCGTGATGGCCTTCCCCTCGCTGCCGCCTTCGCTGGGCGCGAGCATCCGTTCCAAACCGGTGGAGATCGTCATCGTCACCTCGGCCGAGTATCCGGAACTGGAGCGGGTGGTGGAGCGCATCATGGATCGCGCGGCCCAGAATCCGGGGCTGCAGAACCTGGAGACCGACCTCGTGCTCAACAAGCCCGAGCTGCGGGTGGACGTGCGGCGGGACCGCGCCGCCGACGCTGGCGTGCCGGTGGAGACCATCGGGCGCACCATGGAGACCATGCTGGGCGGCCGGCAGGTGACGCGCTTCAAGATGAACGGTGAGCAGTACGACGTGCTGGTGCAGGTGGCGGCGAGCGAACGCAACAATCCGCGCGACATCTCCAACATCTTCGTGCGCGGCGTCAACGACGTCATGGTGCCGCTCTCCAGCCTGGTGTCGGTGCAGGAGACGGTGGCGCCGCGCGAGCTCAACCATTTCAACCAGCGCCGATCGGCCACCATCACCGCCAACCTCGCACCCGGCTATGCGCTCGGCGAGGCGCTCGATTTCCTGGAACAGGTGGCGCGCGAGGAAATGCCCGAGGGCTATGCGCTCGACTACAACGGCAACTCGCGCGAGTTCAAGGAATCTTCGGGCAGCCTGTGGTTCGCCTTCGGGCTGGCGCTGGTGTTCATCTACTTGGTGCTCTCGGCGCAGTTCGAGAGCTTCCGCGATCCGTTCATCATCATGTTCACCGTGCCGCTTTCCATGACGGGCGCGCTGCTGGCGCTCAAGCTCTCCGGCGGCACGCTTAACGTCTACAGCCAGATCGGCCTGGTGACGCTGGTGGGGCTCATCACCAAGCACGGCATCCTGATTGTCGAATTCGCCAATCAGCTGCAGGAGCGGGGCGCCGAATTGCTCGACGCGGTCGTGGAAGCCTCGGTGCTGCGCCTGCGGCCCATCCTGATGACCACCGGCGCCATGGTGCTGGGCGCGATCCCCCTCGCGTTTGCCCACGGCGCGGGCGCGGAAAGCCGCCATCCCATCGGCTGGGTGATCGTGGGCGGCCTGATGCTCGGCACCTTGCTTACCCTGTTCGTCGTCCCGGTGGTATACAGTCTGCTCGCCCGCCGGCACCGTCCGGCCGAACTGCACGTGACGGACGAGCCGCTGGTCGGCCAGCCTCATTAAAAGCACAATGCGTCAGATCGTTCTCGATACCGAAACCACCGGCCTCAACGCCAAACTGGGCGATCGCATCGTCGAACTCGCCTGCGTGGAGCTCGTCAACCGCCGCCTCACCGGCAACAATTTCCATCGCTATGTGAACCCGGGACGCCCGGTGGAAGAGGGGGCGTTGAAAGTGCATGGCATTACCGACGAGTTCCTCGCCGATAAGCCGAAATTCGCGGAAATCGCCGACGAATTCCTGGAATACGTCCGCGGCGCCGAGCTCATCATCCACAACGCCGCCTTCGACGTCGAGTTTCTCAACATGGAACTGCAGAGCTGCGGCCGCGGTACGCTGGCCGACCACGTGGCCTGCGTGATCGACACGCTGGAACACGCGCGCGAACTGCATCCCGGCAAGAAGAACTCCCTCGATGCGCTGTGCGAACGCTATGGCGTGGACAATGCGCATCGCACGCTGCACGGCGCCCTGCTCGACGCGGAACTGCTGGCCGAGGTCTATCTGGCCATGACGCGCGGCCAGGGGACGCTCGGCATGGACCTCGAGGCGCCCGCCGCGGCCGGTCTGGCCGCCGCCGTGCTGCGGCCGCGCCCCCGGCTCGTCGTGCTGCAGGCGAGCGAGGAGGAGGTCGCCGCGCACATCGCCATCCTGGAAGACATCGCCAAGGAGGCCAAACGCGGCACGGTGTGGCAGTTCGAGCCTGCCGCTTCGGCAGTGAACGCCGCCTGAACGGCCTGTCGGGTTTTTTACGCTCGTTCATATTTCGTGCGCCGATCGAAGGACCGTGCCGTACCGGTCCGCGCGCAAGTTGCGGGGCTGACAGTCGGCCGGACGCGATCAACGCGCGCTTTTTGCTACGCCTCGGTGCAGAGCAGGCAAACATCGAGGCACGGCAATGGAACATTCGTCCATCATTCAAGGCGGCCGGGCGGGCGCCCGCCGCTGGTTGTCACCGTCCAGTCTCGCGCTGGGCGCGGTGATGATGTATTACCTGGACCCCGACAAGGGACGGCGGCGGCGTGCGCTGCTGCACGACCAGTTCGTGCATGCCGGCCGCAAGCTCCGCCGCGCACAGGGCGTGGTGGCGCGCGATTTCGCGGGGCGCGCGGCCGGGGTCCGGGCCGCCGCTGCGCGCTTCATCCGCGGCAGCGCGCCGCCCACGGACGAGGTGTTGCGCGAGCGGGTGCGTGCACAGCTCGGCCGGATCGTGTCGCATCCGCACGCCGTGCGGGTCGATGTGCAGGACGGCCATGTGGTCCTGAGCGGCACGATTCTGCAGGCCGAAGTGGCGCCCTTGCTGAAGACGGTGTGGCGCGTGCCGGGCGTGCGGTCGGTCGAGGACCGTCTCGACCAGTACCCTGAGCCGGGCAATATCCCCGCGCTGCAGGGCGGCGTCGAACGGCCGGGGCACCGCTTCGAGCTGCTTCAGGACAACTGGTCGCCTGCGGCGCGTGTCGTAACGGGCGGAGTGGGCGCCGGGCTGCTGGCCTACGGCCTGCGCGCGCGGCATCCTGCCGCGTTCCTGTTCGGGCTGCTCGGCTCGGCGTTGCTCGTCCGGGCGGCCGCAAACCGCGACCTGCGCTGCGTGGTCGGGCTGGACGAACGCCACGATGCGGTGGAAGTGCAGAAGACCATCCACATCGACGCGCCGGTCCCGGAGGTTTACGCCTTCTGGACCGACATCGGGAATTTTCCGCGCTTCATGTCGCACGTGCGCGAGGTGACGCGGCTGGACGAGGAACGGACGCGCTGGGTCGTCTCAGGGCCGGCCGGGGTACCGGTGGAATGGATCGCGCGGGTGACGCGCCGGGTGCCGGAGCAGTTGATCGAATGGTGCGCCGACGAGGGCTCGACCGTCCGTCATCGCGGCGTGGTGCGCTTCGATCCGGAAGGGCAGGGCACGCGCGTGCAGGTGCGGCTGCGCTACACCCCGCCGGCGGGGCTCATCGGTCATGTCGTGGCGACGCTTTTGGGCGCCGATCCCAAACACGAGGTGGACGCCGATTTCCTACGCATGAAGACCATGATCGAAACCGGCCGCACGTCCCATGATGCGGTGCAGCGCGGCGCGCCGCCCGCGACGCAGGCGGCGAACACCTGAGACGGCGGAAGCCGGCGCGGAACGCTTCGGCGTCTTCTCCATCGGCCGGCATCGCCGCTTTGCTGCGGTGCGTGCACGGGCGGCGAGGCCGCCGGCGCAAAATTGAGCCGGTGTCCCGTTTGGGCTATGATTCGTCGTCCAAAGCCCAACTTCCGCAATGACCAAGTATGTATTTGTCTCGGGCGGTGTGGTGTCCTCGCTGGGCAAGGGGATCGCAGCCGCCTCGCTAGCCGCGATTCTCGAGTCCCGCGGCATCAAAGTCACCCTCATCAAACTCGATCCGTATATCAACGTCGACCCCGGCACCATGAGCCCCTTCCAGCACGGGGAGGTGTTCGTGACCGAGGACGGTGCCGAAACCGATCTCGATCTGGGCCATTACGAGCGCTTCATCTCGGCCAAGATGCGCAAGGTGAACAACTTCACCACGGGCCAGATCTACGAGAGCGTGATCAAGAAGGAGCGGCGCGGCGACTATCTCGGCCGCACCGTGCAGGTGATCCCGCACATCACCGACGAGATCAAGAGCTTCATCCGCCGCGGCGCCGGCGATGCCGATGTGGCGATCGTCGAAATCGGCGGCACGGTCGGGGACATCGAATCGCTGCCCTTCCTCGAGGCGGTCCGCCAGATGCGCCTGGAACTGGGCGAGCGCAACACCTGTTACCTGCATCTCACACTGGTGCCGTACATCAAGTCGGCCGGCGAGATCAAGACCAAGCCGACCCAGCATTCGGTCAAGGAACTGCGCGAAATCGGTATCCAGCCCGACGTCGTGGTCTGCCGCACCGAAGGGCCGCTGCCCGAGGAGGAGCGCAAGAAGATCGCGCTGTTCTGCAACCTGTCGGAAAAGGCGGTGATCTCGGCCTGGGACGTGGACTCGATCTACAAGATCCCGTCCATGCTGCACCAGCAGATGCTCGACGAGATCGTCTGCCACAAGCTCGACCTGCTGGCCAAGCCGGCCAATCTCGAGGTCTGGGACAAGCTCGTCTACGCGTTGGAGCACCCGGAGCACGAGGTCACGATCGCGCTGGTCGGCAAGTACGTCGATCTCACCGAATCCTACAAATCGCTGTCCGAGGCGCTGATCCACGCCGGCATCCACACCCGCTCGAAGGTCAACATCCGCTACATCGATTCGGAGGACATCGAGCGCGAAGGCACCGGCGCGCTGCACAACGTCGACGCCATCCTGGTGCCGGGCGGTTTCGGCAAGCGCGGCGTGGAAGGCAAGATCAAGGCGATCCAGTACGCGCGCGAGAACAAGGTGCCGTATCTGGGCATCTGTCTCGGCATGCAGCTCGCGGTGATCGAGTATGCGCGCCACGTCTGCGGGCTGGAGGGCGCGAATTCCACCGAATTCGATCCCGACACGCCCCATCCGGTGGTGGCGCTGATCACCGAATGGATGGACCGCGAAGGCCGCATCGAAAAGCGCGACGAGAAATCCGATCTGGGCGGCACCATGCGCCTGGGCGCGCAGCTCGCGGTGCTCGAGCCGGACAGCCTGGCGCGCAAGATCTACGGCAGCGAGATCATCAACGAGCGCCACCGGCACCGTTACGAAGTCAACGGGGTCTACGTGCCGCAGCTCAAGAAGGCGGGCTTGCGAATTGCCGGCCTCACCCAGCACGAGAAGCTGGTGGAAATCGTGGAGCTGCCCGACCACCCCTGGTTCATCGGCTGCCAGTTCCACCCGGAATTCACCTCGACGCCGCGCGAGGGCCATCCGCTGTTCAAGAGCTTCGTCGAAGCGGCACTGCAGCATCAGGAGCGCCGTCGCAAGCTGCAGCCTGCGGCGGTGGCGTCATGAAAATCTTTGGCGGCGAAGCGCGGGCAACGCGCTTCGCGGAGGTGATACGGCCGTGAAACTGTGCGGATTCGAAGTGGGGCTGGACAAGCCGATCTTCCTGATCGCCGGCCCCTGCGTGGTGGAGTCGCGCGACCTGGCGCACGAGACGGCCGGGCGGCTGAAGGAGATCGCCGCGGCCGTCGGCGTCCCGTTCATTTACAAGTCGTCCTACGACAAGGCCAACCGCAGCTCGGGCAAATCCTTCCGCGGGCCGGGCATGGAGAAGGGGCTGGAGATCCTGGCCGACGTGCGCAAGAAGATCGGCGTGCCGGTGATCACCGACGTCCATACCGAGGCGGAAGTCCCGGCCGTGGCCGAGGTGGTGGATGTGCTGCAGACGCCGGCTTTCCTTTGCCGGCAGACCGACTTCATCCGCGCCGTTGCGCGTACCGGCAAACCGGTGAACATCAAGAAGGGCCAGTTCCTCGCGCCCGGCGACATGAAGAACGTGGTCGACAAGGCGCGCGAGGCGGCCGCCGAGGTGGGCGCGCAGGACACCATCATGGTGTGCGAGCGCGGCGTGTGCTTCGGCTACAACAACCTGGTGTCCGACATGCGCGCGCTGATGATCATGCGCGAGACCGGCTGCCCGGTGGTGTTCGACGCCACGCACTCGGTGCAACTGCCGGGCGGGAAGGGCACCGCGAGCGGTGGCCAGCGCGAATTCGTGCCGGTGCTGGCGCGTGCCGCCGTGGCCTCGGGCATCGCCGGGCTGTTCATGGAGACGCATCCCGATCCGGACCGTGCGCTCTCCGACGGGCCCAACGCCTGGCCGCTCGGCCTGATGCAGCCGCTCCTGGAGACCTTGAAGGCCCTGGACGAACTGGTGAAGGCGCACGGGTTCGCGGAAGAAAAGCTGTAAAGTTCGATCATTAAAAAACACTGGGTGCAGGCGGAGAGTTTTGCTGCGCCCGTCAGATAAGAGGTTCCTATGAGTTCGATCGTCGACGTCGTCGCAAGGGAGATACTCGATTCGCGGGGCAACCCCACGGTCGAAGCCGATGTGTTACTGGAGTCCGGGGTGATGGGGCGCGCAGCGGTGCCGTCCGGCGCTTCCACGGGTTCGCGCGAAGCCCTGGAACTGCGCGACGGTGACAAGCAGCGTTATCTCGGCAAGGGCGTGCTGCGCGCGGTCGAACACATCAACACCGAGATTTCGGAAGTCATCATGGGGCTCGACGCCTCCGAGCAGAGCTTCATCGACAAGACCCTGATCGAACTCGACGGCACGGAGAACAAGAGCCGTCTGGGCGCCAACGCTCTGCTGGCGGTGTCGATGGCGGTGGCCAAAGCCGCGGCCGAGGAAGCGGGCCTGCCGCTCTACCGCTATTTCGGCGGTTCGGGGCCGATGCAGATGCCGGTGCCGATGATGAACGTCATCAACGGCGGCGCGCATGCCAACAACAACCTCGACATGCAGGAATTCATGATCCTGCCGGTGGGCGCGAAGAGCTTCCGCGAAGCGCTGCGCTGCGGCGCCGAGGTCTTCCACGCGCTGAAGAAGCTGCTCGACCAGAAAGGCATGCCCACCACCGTGGGCGACGAGGGCGGTTTCGCGCCGAACCTCAATTCCAACGCCGAGGCGCTGGAGCTCATCATGCAGGCGATCGACGCCGCCGGCTACACGCCCGGCCAGGACGTGCTGCTCGGCATGGACTGCGCCAGTTCCGAGTTCTACAAGGACGGCCGCTACCACCTGGAGTCCGAGGGCCTGCAGCTCAGCTCGGAGGAATTCGCCGACTACCTCGCCACGCTGTGCGACAAGTTCCCGATCGTATCGATCGAGGACGGCATGTCGGAAGGCGACTGGGAGGGCTGGAAGCTCCTCACCGAGCGGCTCGGCAAGAAGGTGCAGCTCGTGGGCGACGATCTGTTCGTCACCAACACCAAGATCCTGCGCGAAGGCATCCGGCTCGGCGTCGCCAACTCGATCCTCATCAAGGTGAACCAGATCGGCACGCTGACCGAGACCTTCGCCGCCATCGAGATGGCCAAGCGTGCCGGCTACACCGCGGTGATCTCGCACCGCTCGGGCGAGACCGAGGACACCACCATCGCCGACATCGCGGTGGGCACCAATGCGCTGCAGATCAAGACCGGCTCGCTGTCGCGTTCCGACCGCATCGCCAAGTACAACCAGTTGCTGCGCATCGAAGAAGACCTGGGCGACGCGGTGTCCTATCCCGGGCGCGAAGCCTTCTACCAGTTGCGTTGAGGGAGCGGGCGCGCCGCCTTTGCCATGAAGATCCTGGCCATCATCCTGGGGATACTGATCGTGCTGATCCAGTATCCCTTGTGGCTGGGCAAGGGCGGCTGGCTCCAGGTCTGGAAGGCCGAACGGCAGGTCGAAGCGCAGAAGCAGTTGAACGACGCCATGCAGGCGCGCAACGACAGCCTGGCTGCGGAAGTGGCGGACCTGAAGCAGGGGCTCGAAGCCGTGGAGGAACGCGCGCGCTACGAGCTCGGCTTCGTAAAGAAGGACGAGGTGTTCTTCCAGATCGTCGAGTCCAAGAAGGATCCCCATGCGCCCGCGCGATGAAGCGCGCCGCGAAACCCAGCATCCAACTCGAAGCCCGCGATAGCGGGCTTTCTTGCACATGAATCTCCATCGACTCCTTCGTCAACGTGAAGCAGCGGGCCGGCCGCTGCGCATCGCCCTCATCGGCGCCGGCAAGTTCGGCGCGATGTATCTTTCCCAGGCGCGCACCACGCCCGGCATGCATATCGCCGCCGTGGTGGATCTGCAGCCCGCGCGTGCGCACGACGCGCTCACGCGCACCGGCTGGGAAGCGGCGCGCATCGGCGCGCCGTCCGTTGAACAGGCCGTGAAGTCGCGCACGGTGCACATCACCGACGACGCGCCGGCCGTCATCGCCTCGCCGCACATCGACATCGTCATCGATGCCACGGGCAGTCCCGCCGCCGGCATCAGGCACGTGCTGGCCTGCTGCGAACACGGCAAGCACATCGTCATGGTGAACGTCGAAGCCGATGCGCTCGCCGGGCCGCTGCTCGCGCGCTACGCCGAACGCGCGGGCATCGTCTATTCGCTCGCCTACGGCGATCAGCCGGCCCTGATCTGCGAAATGGTGGATTGGGCGCGCACCGCCGGACTCGAAGTGGTGGCGGCGGGCAAGGGCACGAAATACCTGCCGGAATATCACGCCTCGACACCCGACACCGTGTGGCCCTATTACGGCTTCACGCCCGAAATGGTGGCGCAGGGCGACTTTAACGCGCAGATGTTCAACAGCTTCCTCGACGGCACCAAGTCGGCGATCGAAATGGCGGCGGTGGCGAACGCGACCGGATTGCGGCCCGCGCCCCACGGCCTGGAGTTTCCGCCCTGCGGCGTGGACGATCTGCCCAAAGTGCTGCGTCCGCGTGAAGTCGGCGGCACGCTGCATCACAGCGGCCAGGTGGAAGTGGTGTCGAGCCTCAACCGCGACGGCTCGCCGGTGTTCCGCGATCTGCGCTGGGGCGTGTACGTGGTGTTCGAAGGCGGCACCGAGTACGTGCGCAAGTGCTTCAGGGAATACGGGCTCGTCACCGACGACAGCGGCCGTTACTCCGCGATGTACAAGCCCTATCACCTCATCGGACTAGAGTTGGGGATTACGGTGGCCTCGGTCGGCGTACGCAACGAGCCGACGGGTGCGCCGCAGGACTGGCTCGGCGACGTGGTCGCCACCGCGAAGCGCGATCTGCAGGCGGGCGAGACGCTCGACGGCGAAGGCGGCTACACCGTATACGGCAAACTCATGCCGGCCGAGGACTCGCTGCGTCTCGGCGGATTGCCGCTCGGACTCGCCCACGGCGTGAAGCTCGTCAAGCCGGTGAAGGCGGGCGAGCCGGTGCGCTGGGAAGACGTGGCGATCGATCCCAACGACCCGGCGGCGCGCTTCCGCCGCGAAATGGAAGCCGCGTTCAAGCGCTGACGCAAGGCCTGTATTCGTGAGGTGATGTGCCGGCTGTGCCGCGCCTGTCTGGTCGTTAATTATTGAAAGCAAATACTGATCGTCTCGCAGCGGCTGTTGGGTATGGTGGGCTGATATTTTGTGGTAAGCGTCGCGAGAATGCGTTTGCCGTTTACGGGCTGAAGAAAAGCCAGCCGCGCAATGGGAACAGAGAAAGGCGGCCGTAAGGCGGCCTTTTCTTTTGTGGCGTTTCGGAGGCAAGCTTGCAACTTGGGGAGGACAGAGCCGACACGTGAGTTCGTATCACATGGATAAGTACGAACGTATCTACAAACTCCATAACATCCTTGCCGGTCGCCGCGTTCCAGTCGAAATAGGAGAGTTGTTGCAGGCGCTGGATTGCTCGGAGGCGACGTTCTACAGGCTGATCGCGCTCATGCGCGATTTCCTGAAAGCGCCCATCGAGTGTGATCGTAACCGCGGCTATTACTACCGGCGGCAACCGGGAGACGAAGCTTATGAGCTCCCGGGCTTTGGGTTTACACCAAGGAATTACAAGCGCTGTTCGTCTTCGAGCGGCTATTGGCCGGGCTCGAACCGGGATTGCTGGGCGAACATCTGGCACCGCTCGGACGCCGCATTACCGAGTTGCTCCAGCACAAGCGCCTGGGCTTGAGCGAGGCGGCCCGGCGGATTCGGATCGTGAGCCTGGCATCCCGTCCTGTGGGCGCTTTTTTTCAGGTGCTTGCCAGCGCGACGCTGCAGCGCCGCCGCGTACGGGTCCGGTACCACTCGCGCAGTCGTAATGAGGTCGTCGAACGCGAGATTTCGCCGCAGCGGATGACGCATTACCGCGACAACTGGTACGTCGATGCCTGGTGCCATCACCGTAATGCGCTGCGCAGCTTTTCGGTGGACCGGGTGATGGAAGCGACCGAACTCGACCTGCCTGCGTTGGATTTCCAGGATTCCAAGCTGGACGAATACTACGCCAGCGCGTACGGCATTTTCGCGGGCAAAGCGAACAAGACGGCCGTGCTGCATTTCAGCCCGGAGCGAGCTCGTTGGGTGGCGGACGAACGATGGCATCCGCAGCAGGTGGGGCAATTCCTGACCGACGGCACCTACGAATTGCGCATCCCTTATCGCGATGAACGCGAACTGGTGATGGACATTCTCCGGCACGGCGGAGACGTCCGGGTGATCGCGCCCAAGACGTTGCGAAAAACGGTTCAGGAGACGTTGCGACGGGCGCTGCAGAACTACGAGGGTCAGCCCGATCCGGCAGGTAAGGAGACTCGCAGGTTCTGAGAGTCGGCTTTGGTAAAAAAGCACCCGGTCGTTTGCAGGGAGGAAAGAGGAGGTGCGGGAAAAATCCGGTCAATCAATTCAGCAGGGGAATACCCGCTTCTTCGGCGGCAGCCTGCAAGGCAGCGTCATAGGCGAGGAATCCAAACGCCGATTCGCTGCCCAGCAAGCGGTACACGGCGTCGGCGGCCGCGAGATGCACACTATCGTACCCGCGCAGGCCGTAGCGTCCCGCGAATACACCCGCTTGACGCACCAGGCGTTCGTCAACCATGACCACGCTCCAGGTCGGCCAGAGCTGGTCCAGTCCTTCTTTCAGGCGTTGAAACAGGCGCGGGTCGTTCTGGTGACGCGCGAAGCGCGCGAACGCGGAACAGGCCTCCGCGTAGGCGACCAGGTGCGTGACGACCTCGTCGCTCGTTTCGACGATTTTCCGAACCTGTGCCGAATGGGCTTCGTCGACCAGAAGTTTGACGAAGGCGGAGGTGTCGAGATACGCAATCATTCGCGCTGTTCGCTAACCCAGTCCGACAAGGATTTCTCCCCGCTCTTCGCTCGTGCGATCGGGTGGGGAAGAGGTGTCTTCCCCCGACTTGCACGAATCCACGGCTGGTTCCGAAGCCGCATGCGCGCGACTTCCTTGGGCGACGCCTGTTGGGCGTTGCCCGGACCGAGCAAACGGGCGATCACCTTGCCGCGCGAGGTGACTATGACTTCTTCACCTGCGTTGGCGCGGCGCAGGTATTCCGATAGCCGGTTCTTCAGTTCTCGCACCGAGACGTCCATGATCGTGGCCACATTTTTTGAATGTGGCCACATTATGGCGCCTTGGGGTGTGATCCACAACCCTTGTCCTGCCGCGCTGCGGCGAATAGCCGCGGCTTTTCTTTTTTTAAGAGGAGGTTACGATGGATTTGCGCTCGCTTGAACTCGTCAAAGGCCCCTACGCTGCCCTGCGTATCAATCAACGTCTGCTACCGGCCGGCGGCCCGGGCAGCAAGCTGTTTCCGCCGACCTTCGAAGGCGGGGTGTACTGCTTCGAGCAGCGGCGTATCGATGGGGAGACCAAGCACTGCGTGCTGCTTCATTCCGTGGCCGCCTGCGCCAACCTGCACGAAGAAGTGCTGCTCGACCTAGCCGAGCGCGGCGAGATCGAATTGCCGCGCATGCTGGTGGATTTCGACGCGTTCCCGGAGATCGGTCACGTATCCACATTGGAGGCGTCGCATCGGGTGTTCGACGCCGTGTTTCGAGATTCGGAGCTGGAGGGGCAGCCGTTCTCGAAACATCCGCTCTACAAGGAGCTGAGCCGTTCGAACGCCCACAACGCCACGGCGCTGTTTGCGCATTCGCCGCACGCGCTGTTGTTCGGGTGTTGGGATTCGACCGGATCGGCGGGTGGCTTGGGCAATAAGTTCGCACGGCGGCTGGTGTCCGAGATCATCGGCGTCGGCGTGGAGCGCGGCGAGACGCGCGGCGGCGTGAAACAGGATCAACTCGGTATTCCCTGCAACGTTGAGATCGAAATCGACAAGAACGGCGATTGGAAGCCCAAGGGCGTATTG
>QGUL01000298.1 GCA_003242425.1 Pseudomonadota bacterium
GTATCAGTGCCTGCGGTTGACAGCGGCTGCCGCAGGCACTGATACTTCGTCGCTCCTCATCCCGACCGTTCGAGTTTTGGACGATCTACCGCTTGCGCCGCAGTTTGCCGCGCTGGCCGTTCTGCTGATTCTCTCCGCGCTGTTCTCCATCGCCGAGACGAGCATGATGGCGTTGAACCGCTATCGGCTGAAGGCGATGGTGCGCCTGGGCAACCGCGCCGCGCAACGCACCGCCAAGCTGCTGGAGCGCACCGACCGGCTGCTGGGCGTCATCCTGCTGGGGAACAACCTCATCAACGCGGCGGCCGCGACGCTGGTCGGCGTGATCACCATCGAGCTTTTCGGCCAGAACGAGATCGCGCTGAGCGCCGGCACCCTGGTCGTGACCTTCCTCATCCTGGTGTTCTCGGAGATCACCCCGAAGGTCATCGGCGCGGCCTATCCGGAGAAGATCGCGCTGCCGCTGTCCTACCTGCTGGGGCCGCTGCTGCGCCTGCTCTATCCGGTCGTCTGGTTCGTCAACCTGTTCTCCTCGGCGCTGCTGTGGGTGCTGCGCATCAACCCCAACACCGGCAGCACCCAGTCGCAGCGGCTCAGCAACGAGGAACTGCGCTCGCTGGTGCTGGAACACGGCCATTACCTGCCGAAGAAACATTCCTCCATCCTCGTCAACCTGTTCGACCTGGAACGCATCACGGTGGAGGACGTGATGACGCCGCGCGCGCAGATCGAGGGCATCGACCTGGAGGCGCCGGAAGAGGAGCTGATCGAGAAGCTCACCACCAGCTATCACACCCGGCTGGTGGCCTACCGGCACGAACCGGGCAACGTCGTCGGCATCCTGCATCTGCGCCGCGCGCTGTCGGTGCTGCGCGAACGCGAATTCTCCAAGGCGGCACTGGAAAACATCCTCACCGAGCCCTACTACGTGCCGGCCGACACCGGCGCGCTGGCGCAGTTGCAGTATTTCCAGGAGAACCGCCAGCGGCTGGCGCTGGTGGTCGACGAATACGGCGAGCTGCAGGGCCTGGTGACGCTCGAAGACATCATCGAGGAGATCATCGGCGAGTTCACCACCAGTGCGCCCGTGCGCGCCTCGCATTTCGACTGGGGCGAGGACGACAGCGCGCTGGTCGAGGGTTCGAGCAGCCTGCGCGAGCTGAACCGTAAGCTCGGTCTCGAACTGCCGCTCGACGGGCCGAAGACGCTGAACGGCCTCATCCTCGACTATCTGCAGGACATTCCCGAAGCGGGTGTGAGCGTCAAGATCGCCGGCGTGCCGATGGAGATCGTGCAGACGCAGGACCGCGTCATCAAGACCGTGCGCCTGTTCAAGCCCAAGCGCAAGGAAACCGCCGAAGTCGACTGAGGCGACTTGCCAATGTCATAGCGCCGAGTGTGACGAGGTTCCCTTTACAGCGCTCCTCCCCCAACGCATCATCGCCGTGCCGGCCACGGCGCCCGTGAAGCACCCGCCGCCGTGATCGAGGTCACGCGCCGCGCGAGCTTCCGTGCCGTGCGGCGGGCCGTGGACGCGACAATAACGACGGCCGGCCGCATCCCGTCCGCCGGCGACGAACAACGAGGCCCTCTTATGGCGACCGCAGCGCTCAAACGCGGCTCCAAACGCGATGCCGTGAAGGAATACATCTTCCTCTGGGAAGGCAAGGACCGCTCCGGCAAGCAGGTCAAAGGCGAGATGCGCGCCAGCGGCGAGAACGTGGTCAACGCGACCCTGCGCCGCCAGGGCATCCTGGTCACCAAGGTCCGCAAACAGCGCGTCGGCGGACGCAAGAAGATCACCGAGAAGGACATCACGCTGTTCACCCGGCAGCTCGCCACCATGATGAAGGCCGGCGTGCCGCTTCTGCAGGCTTTCGACATCGTCGGCAAGGGGCATTCGAACCCCAGCGTGAGCAAGCTGCTGCTGGACATCCGCACCGAAGTGGAGACGGGCTCGAGCCTCGCGGCCGCGTTCCGCAAGTTCCCGCTCTATTTCGACGCGCTGTTCTGCAACCTCGTCCAGGCGGGCGAACAGGCCGGTATCCTGGAATCCCTGCTCGACCGGCTCGCGACCTACAAGGAAAAGATTCTCGCCATCAAGAGCAAGATCAAGTCGGCCCTGTTCTATCCCACCGCAGTGATCGTGGTGGCTTTCGTGATCACCGCGGTGATCATGATCTGGGTGATCCCGGCCTTCAAAGAGATTTTCAACAACTTCGGTGCCGACCTGCCCGCCCCGACCCTGATGGTCATCAGCATGTCGGACTTCTTCGTCGAGTACTGGTACGCGATCTTCGGCGGACTGATCGGCGGCATCTGGGGTTTCTTCGCGCTCTGGAAACGCTCGCGTGCCCTGCAGATCGCGCTCGACCGCTGGTTCCTGAAGCTGCCGGTGTTCGGCGACATCATCCGCAAGGCGGTCATCGCCCGCTGGACGCGCACGCTCGCCACCATGTTCGCCGCCGGCGTGCCGCTGGTGGAGGCGCTCGATTCGGTGGGCGGCGCCTCGGGCAACCACGTCTATGCCGAAGCGACCAAGCGCATCCAGCAGGAAGTGAGCACCGGCACCAGCCTTACGGTGGCGATGCAGAACGCGGCCGTATTCCCCGCCATGGTGGTGCAGATGACCGCCATCGGCGAGGAATCGGGCTCGCTCGACGCCATGCTGACCAAGGTGGCCGATTTCTTCGAACAGGAGGTCGACGACGCGGTCGCCTCGCTCTCCAGCCTGATGGAACCCATCATCATGGTGGTGCTGGGCACGCTGATCGGCGGCATGGTGGTGGCGATGTATCTGCCGATCTTCAAGCTCGGCCAGGTCGTGTAAGACCGCCGGGACGGTCGAGGGCTGCCACGAGGCAGCCCTTTTTTGTTACAAGAACGACTATGCTTTCGACGAGCCTGCATCTGGATCCCCTCATGCTCAGCGTCCTGGCCCTGGTCGTGGGGCTGGCGATCGGCAGCTTCCTCAACGTCGTCATCCACCGGCTGCCGCGCATGATGGAGCGCGACTGGCAGGCGCAATGCGCGGAGTTGCGCGGCGAGCCTGTCCCGCAGAAGGAACGCTACAACCTCGTCGTGCCGCGCTCGGCCTGTCCGCATTGCGGCCACCGCATCGGCGCGCTGGAGAACATCCCGGTGCTGTCGTACCTGATGCTGCGCGGCAGGTGCTCGGGCTGTGGCGCACGCATCAGCCTGCGCTATCCGGTAGTGGAACTGCTGACCGGCGTAGCGAC
>QGUL01000299.1 GCA_003242425.1 Pseudomonadota bacterium
CGGCCGGGGTGCTGATGGCGCCCTTGTTCGTGGGGCCGGACACCAGAATCGAGCCGCCGCGCCGGGCGGCGGCGTCGCCCCCACCGGCTATGAGGCCGCGGCTGCGCCGCACAGTCATGCGGCGGCCGCACTCGGCGTGAGGCTGGTGCGCGAAGGGCGTGTCGAAGCGTTGATGAAAGGCAGCCTGCATACCGACGAGCTGATGGCGGCCGTCGTGGACCGTGAGCTGGGGCTGCGTACCGGACGGCGCATCAGCCATTGCTTCATCATGGACGTGCCCGGCCGTCCGGAGCCGCTCATCATCACCGATGCGGCGATCAACATCGCGCCCACGCTGGCCGAGAAGGTGGACATCGTCCAGAACGCCATCGATCTGGCGCGTGCCCTGCGTTTCCCCGAAGTGCGGGTGGCGATCCTGTCCGCGACCGAGACGGTCAATCCCAAGCTGCCGTCGACGGTGGAAGCGGCCGCGCTGTGCAAGATGGCCGACCGCCGCCAGATCACCGGCGGCGTGCTCGACGGTCCGCTCGCGCTCGACAATGCCATCAGCGCGGAAGCGGCGCGCATCAAGCAGCTCGAGTCACCGGTGGCGGGGCGTGCCAACGTGCTGGTGGTGCCGGATCTGGAGGCCGGCAACATGCTGGCCAAGAGCCTGTCCTTCCTCGCCGGCGCCGACGCGGCCGGCATCGTGCTGGGCGCGCGCGTGCCGATCGTGCTCACCAGCCGCAGCGACTCGCTGCAGGCGCGCCTTGCCTCGACCGCGGTGGCGGTGCTGCTCGCTGCGGCGCGCGTCGCCGATCCGGGCAAGACCGTCGCGGGTTGAGCATGGCGCACGGGCCCATCCTCGTTCTCAATGCCGGTTCGTCGAGCCTCAAGTTCGCGCTCTACGATTGCGCGCGCGGCGAACCGTCGCTCATGCTGCGCGGCCGCGTGGAAGGGCTGCACGCCAAGCCGGCGTTCCGCGTGTACGACGGACGGGGCGGACTGCTCGACGAACACCGCTGGAACGAGGTGCAGGCGCTCGATCAACGCCGCGCGCTGGCGCACGTGCTGGGATGGATCGGCGCCCATTACGGCTCGCTGCGCATCGAAGCCGTGTCGCACCGGGTCGTGCACGGCGGCACCCGCTACACCGAGCCGGTGCGCGTGGACGAGCAGGTGCTGGCCGATCTGGAAGCGCTTGTTCCGCTCGCACCGCTGCATCAGCCGCACAACCTCGCACCGATGCGCCTGCTGCGCGAGGAGCGGCCCGAGCTGCCGCAGATCGCGTGTTTCGACACGGCCTTCCACATCACCCAGCCCGAGGTGGCGCGGCGCATTCCCCTGCCGGAGGAATACGTGCGCGCAGGTGTGTGGCGGTACGGTTTCCACGGACTGTCGTACGAATACATCGTCTCGGTGCTGCCGCAGCTTGCGCCGCAGGCGGCGCAAGGCCGCACCGTCGTCATGCATCTGGGCAGCGGCGCGAGCCTGTGCGCCATGGTGGGCGGCCGCAGCGTGGCGACCACCATGGGCTTCACGCCGCTCGACGGCCTGGTGATGGCCACGCGCTGCGGCAGCATCGATCCCGGCGTACTGCTCTACCTGCAGCGCCAGGGCATGAGCGCCGACGAGATCCAGCACCTGCTCTATCACCGCAGCGGCCTGCTGGGCGTGTCCGGCGTCACGGGCGACATGCGCACGCTGCGCGAAAGCGCGGACCCGCGTGCGCGCGCCGCCGTCGAGCTGTTCGTCTATCGCGTGGTGCGCGAGACCGGATCGCTCGCCGCTGCCATGCAGGGCCTGGACGCGCTCGTCTTCACCGCCGGGATCGGCGAAAACGATCCCGGCGTGCGCGCGCGCATCTGCCGCGACCTCGCCTGGCTGGGCGTGGAAGTGGACGAGGCATTGAACGAGGCCGGCGGGCCGCGCGTCCATGCGCCCGCGAGCCGTGTCGGCGTCTGGGTCGTGCCCACTGACGAGGAAGTGATGCTGGTGCGGCACGCCCTGCGGGTCTTGGATCAATCGACGGGCAACTGAGTGAAGATCAAAGCCGATGCAGCGCGCCGGGTGTGAAGAAGGGGAACGCATGAGCGAGCATGCGGCAAGCATGCGCATCGACAAATGGCTCTGGGCCGCGCGCTTCTACAAGACGCGCAGCCTCGCCGCGCAGGCCGTGGAAGGCGGGCGCGTGCGGATCAACGACCAGCGCGTCAAGCCGGCCAAGGACGTGCGCGTGGGCGACGAGGTGACGGTCCACATCGGCGAGCTGGAGTGGATCGTCGTCGTGCGCGCACTGTCCGCCCAGCGCCGCTCGGCACCCGAGGCGCAGCAGCTCTACGAGGAACGCGAGGAGAGCAGGGCGAAGCGGGCCGAGGCCGTGGCGCGCCGCAAGCAGAAGCTCGATCCCTACCGCGTCGAACGCGGCCGGCCGACCAAGAAGGACCGCCGCGCCATCCGCCGCTTCATCGAAGGCGGCTGAATCAACGCGACAGCGGCTCGATCCTGTTGCCCGTCACGCGCACGCGCTGACCGGGCTGCAGGTTCGGGTTCTCGTCGACCACGATGGTTTCCTGCTCGCCGGCGTCGAAGAACACCGTTACCTCGTAGCGCATTCTGGCGACGTTGGCGTTCTGGTCCTTCTCGGTATTGCGGATCACGCCGACGATGGCGCGCTGCCAGTTGTCGCGGTTGATTTCGCGATGGCGCTGTTCCTGCACCAGGCCGACCACGCCGATGCGTGGCACGGCGGGCGCCTCCGGGACGGGCTGAGGCGCCGGGGTGGCGCAGGCGGCGAGCAGGCAGGCGAGCAGCAGTGCGTGCGGACGTCGCATAGGTCTTGCCGGTATGAAGGACGGCACATTCTATGCGAGGAAGTCCGCGCTGAGCGGCGCATTGACTTCGGGGTTGTCGTGCTCGATATCCCCGGGCGCGGACTGGAGTCACGCGTAGCCGGGGAACGCCCCGATGCTATCCATCGCATGACGTGGTGCAGGAAGCTGCTCGGCGGATGCGGCATTTGCCGCGCGGATGCGCGCCGCGTCGAATGCGCATCGACGGAGCGTGCTGCGGCGGTACACGCGCAGTGAGCGGATCCCAAAGGGCGGGCCGTCAGCGCTTGCGCGATCAGGCTTTGACGGCGGGAGAGAAGACGAGCGCCGACACCGGCAAGCGCGCTTGCCAGTGCGCGCGCAGGCGGAATCAGGCGGCCCAGGCAGCGCGGACGAAGGGCACGTCGGCGGTGCGCTCGG
>QGUL01000300.1 GCA_003242425.1 Pseudomonadota bacterium
GCGCGGAAGCCACCGGCGAGCGCCTCATTGAGACCGCTGCGCGCCGCCTCGGCGGTGCGCACGTTGGCGCGCACCGAGACGTTCATGCCGATGTAGCCCGCCGCGCCCGAGAGCGCCGCGCCGACGGCGAAGCCGGCCGCCGTCAGCCAGCCTAGCGTGAAGCCGATGAGCACGAACAGCACCGCGCCGACGATGCCGATGGCCGTGTACTGGCGGTTGAGATAGGCCGAGGCGCCCTGCTGCACCGCGCCGGCGATTTCCTGCATCCGCGCGTTGCCGGCAGGCTGCCTGAGCACCCAGCGGATGGAGCCGATGCCGTACGCGAGCGCCAGAACGGCGCAGACCAAGGCGAACAACAAACCCGCACTCATTCGGACCTCCCCATGGTGGAAGCTGCCGCATGCCGCCGGCTGCCGACACGGCCGGCAGGCATCGTGCGGACCGCGTCCCGGGTACCACGCCGGGACGCGATCCCCGCGGGCGGCGGATGTCCTTTACAGAATCCGCCGCCCGCTACCGGTTAAGCATGAAACGCGCCGCGGTCCGGGCGGGCGGCTTCAGACGAGACGGCGCGGGACGGGGACGTTCTTCAGCCGGACGTAATCCGGCAGGCCGTTGCGGAAAGGCGGCGGGACTTCGCCGCGAATGAGAGGGGAGAGATAGCGTCTGCAGGCCTCGGTGATGTGGAAGCCGTCGCGGGTGATGAAGCTGCGCGGCAGCTTCTTCTCCTTGTTGGCGACGTCCTTCAGCGGCGCGACGCCGATCTTCCAGCGATAGGGCTGGTCCGACACCCGCACGATGGTCGGCATGACGGCGTTCTCGCCCGCGATGGCGAGCTTCACCGCCGCGGCGCCGAGCGCGTAGGCCTGTTCCACATCGACCTTGGAGGCGATGTGACGCGCCGAGCGCTGCAGATAATCGGCCACCGCCCAGTGGTTCTTGTAACCCAGCTTGTCGGTGACCATCTGCGCGATGTACGGCCCCACGCCGCCGAGCTGCACGTGGCCGAAGGCATCGCGCGTGCCGCCTTCGGCGAGGAACTTGCCTTCGGCATCGCGCACGCCTTCCGAGACCACGACGGCGCACCAGCCGAGTCGCTTCACCGTCCGCTCGACGCGCGCGAGAAACTTCTCCTGATCGAAAGTGATTTCCGGGAACAGCAGGATTTGCGGCGCGTCGTTCTCGGACTCCGCAGCGAGGCCCGCCGCCGCGGTGATCCAGCCCGCGTGACGCCCCATCACTTCCAGCACGAAGACCTGCGTGGAGGTGGAATGCATCGAGGCGACGTCGAAGCCCGCCTCGCGGATCGAGGTCGCGACGTACTTCGCCACCGAGCCGAAGCCGGGGCAGTTGTCGGTCAGCACCAGATCGTTGTCGACGGTCTTCGGCACGCCGATGCAGACCACGGGATAGCCGAGCTCTTCGCCGATGCGCGACAGCTTCCATGCCGTGTCCATGGAATCGTTGCCGCCGTTGTAGAGGAAGTAGCCGATGTCGTGCGCGCGGAAGACCTCGATCAGGCGTTCGTACTGAGTGCGGTCTTCCTCGATGGGCTTGAGCTTGAAGCGGGCCGAGCCGAAGGCGCCGCCGGGCGTGTGTTTGAGCGCGGCGATGGCGCGCGCCGATTCCCTGCTGGTGTCGATGAGGTCCTCGTTGAGCGCGCCGACGATGCCGTTGCGCGCCGCATAGACCTTGCCGACCTTGCCTTTCGCGGCGCGCGCGGTTTCGATGACGCCGCAGGCAGTGGCGTTGATGACGGCGGTCACGCCGCCCGACTGCGCATACAGGATGTTCTTCGGCTTCGCCATGACAGACAGCTCCCCGCTATGTTGAGCCCGCTTCAGCGCAACGCCGCCAGCACCGCTTCGCGGATCGCATCAACGCTGCCCACGCCGTCGATGCGGCGGTACTTCGGTGCTTTGGGATCGCCCGTGGCCGCCCACTGCGAGTAGTAGTCCACCAGCGGACGAGTCTGCTGGCGATAGACCTCGAGACGCTTGCGCACCGTCTCTTCCTTGTCGTCGTCGCGCTGCACCAGGTCCTCGCCGGTGACATCGTCCTTGCCCGGGACCTTGGGCGGATTGAATTTCACGTGATACACGCGGCCGGAAGCCGGATGTACGCGCCTGCCCACCATGCGCTCGATGATGGTCTCGTCGTCGACGTCGATCTCCAGCACGAAATCGATCGGCACGCCGGCCTCCTTGAGCGCCTCGGCTTGCGGGATGGTGCGCGGAAAACCGTCGAACAGATAGCCGTTCCGGCAATCCGGTTCCTTGAGCCGCTCCTGCACCAGGCCGATGATGATGTCGTCGGACACGAGCTGTCCCGCGTCCATCACTTTCTTCGCCGCGAGCCCCAGGGGCGTACCCGCCTTCACCGCCGCGCGCAGCATGTCGCCGGTGGAGATCTGCGGGATGTTGAAGCGCTCCTTGATGAACGCTGCCTGGGTGCCTTTACCCGCGCCGGGCGGGCCGAGAAGAATCAAGCGCATGATCTGCCCTTCCTTGTTTTGAAACCGATGCTCCGGCTCAAAGCGCCGGCGCGTAGAGCGCGCGCACGCGCGCGAGATCTTCCGGCGTATCGACGCCGGAAGGTGGTGCTTCGTCGGTCACCACCATGGCGATCCGGTGGCCGTGCCACAGTGCCCGCAATTGCTCGAGCGATTCGAAACGCTCCAGCGGCGCGGGCGCTAGCCGCGTGTACGCCCGCAGGAAACCGGCCCGGTAGGCGTAGATGCCGATGTGCCGGTAAGCGGGCAGTTCCGCCGGCAAGGCGCGCGCACCGCCCGCGAACGCGTCGCGCGCCCACGGAATGGGCGCGCGGCTGAAATACAGCGCATAACCCTCGCGGTCGCACACCACCTTGACCACGTTGGGATTGAAGAAATCCGTCTCATCCTCGATCGCATGGCAGGCACTGGCCATCGCCGCGTCGGGATGTGCGGCAAGCGCTCCGGCGAGTTGTGCGATCAGCGCCGGCGGTATCAGCGGCTCGTCGCCCTGTACATTGACCACGATCGCCTCGTCAGGCAGCGCGAGCGTCTCGGCCACTTCGGCGATGCGGTCCGTGCCCGATGCGTGGTCGGCACGCGTCAGGCGCGCTTCGAAGCCGTGCGAGCGCACCGCCGCGGCGATGTCCTCGACCCCGGCGGCGAGCGCCGCCGCGCTCGCCCCGCTCTGCCGCGCCTGTTCGGCCACGCGCA
>QGUL01000301.1 GCA_003242425.1 Pseudomonadota bacterium
CCTTTGCCATGGGGGGGGAGTGGAAATAGGGCGTTACGGGGGCTGGGGCCCCCATCGGGGGGGGCAGCCCAGAGGGGAAGGGGAACTGGGGCGTCTTGCCCAGGGGGCCTATCGGAGTGAGCACCAGCGCGGGCACGTAGTACTCGTGGTTGCGGATCGTGTCGCCGGCGGCGACGATGCGGTCGAGGTCGTAGCCGCCCGCCATGGTGCCGAGCAGCAGCAGCCCGGCGAACAGGCACAGCCCGCCCGCGCCCGTGACCGTCAGCGCCATGCGCGCGCCGTCGCGCGCGGTCGCGTTGTGGTGCCAGTAGCCGATTAGCAGGAAGGAGTAGAGGCTCGTCAGTTCCCAGAAGAAGGCGAGCTGGATGAGATTGCCGGAGAGCACGATGCCCAGCATCGAGCCCATGAAGCCGAGCAGGAAGGCGAAGAAGCGCGGTACCGGGTCCTCGGCCGACATGTAGTAGCGCGCGTAGATCACCACCAGCAGGCCGATGGCGGTGATGAGCATGGCGAAGATCCACGCCAGGCCGTCCAGCCGCAGGACGAAGTGCAGTCCCATCTGGGGCAGCCACTCGATGTCGTGGCGGATGACGGCGCCACCGGATACCTCGGGATAGAGGCTCGCGGTGAGGAGCGCGCCGGCGAGCGCCACCAGGCCGGCGAGCCACGCCTCGGCGTTGCGCGCGTTCTGGCGCATCAACGCGGCCAGCAGGCTACCGGCGAAGGGCAGAACGAGCAGAACGATCAGTCGCAGCGGGGCGTCTGGCATGGTCGGTCGGGCGCCCCACGAACGGGGGGAACAGCCTGATTAAGGTTTTGGAAAAGCGCAAATTATAACAAGCCCTTGCGACTCATTATGGACGCGCCGCGTCAACTTCCGGGCGGCGAGGCTGCGCATCCGCGTCGCGGTCGTGCGCGAGCTCGCCGGCGATGTAGGTCGCGCGCACCGCCCGGTCGTCGCCCAGGATCATCAGCGCGAAGAGCAGGTCTTCCACGCCGTCGGCGTTGCGGGTACGGAGCTGCAGGGCGGGCGTGGCGGCGACGTCGAGCACGACCAGGTCGGCTTCGTAACCCGGCTCCAGCGCCCCGATCCGGTCATCGAGCCGCAGGGCGCGCGCGGCGCCGAGCGTGGCCGTGTAGTAGGCCTGCGCGGCGGTGAGCGTCTGACCGTTCAGCTGCGCGACCTTATAGGCGTCGCCCATGGTCTTCAGCAGCGAGTAGCTCGTGCCGGCGCCGATGTCGGTGCCCAGGGCGACGTGGATGCCGTGCTTGCGCGCGGCATGCAGACGGAACAGCCCGCTGCCTAGGAACAGGTTCGAAGTCGGGCAGTGCGCGATCGCCGTACCCGTGGCCGCGAGCCGCCCGAGCTCGCGTTCGCTGAGATGGATGCCGTGGGCGTAGAGCGCGCGCGGACCGAGCAGGCCGTAGCGCTCGTACACGTCCACGTAATCCAGCGCGTCCGGAAAGAGCTGCCGCACCCAGGCCACTTCCGCGAGGTTCTCGGCGAGGTGCGAATGCAGATACGCGTCCGGATGCTCGCGCCACAGCGCGCCCGCCGCTTCGAGCTGCTCCGGCGAGCTGGAGCCGGCGAAACGCGGGGTGATGGCGTAGAGCAGCCGGCCGCGGCCGTGCCATTTCTCGAGCAGCGTCTTGGAATCGTCGTAGCCCTTCTGCGCCGTGTCGGTGAGCGCCGCCGGCGCATTGCGGTCCATCAGCACCTTGCCTGCGATCAGCCGCATGTTGCGCCGCTCCGCCTCGCCGAACACGGCCTCCACCGATTGCGGATAGACGGCGCAGAAGGTCACCGCGGTGGTGGTGCCGTGGCGCAGCAGCTCGTCGCAGAAGAAGCGCGCGATGGCCTCGCTGTGCAACACTTCGGCGAAAGCCTGCTCGGCGTTGAAGGTGTAGCGGTCGAGCCAGTCCAGGAGCTGGGCGCCGCAGGAGCCGACGATCTGCGCCTGCACGTAATGGATGTGCGCGTCGACGAAGCCGGGCAGGATGAGCGAGCGTCCGTAGGACATCGGCCGCACGCCGGGCGGCAGCGCGGGCAGTACTTCGGAAGCCGGCCCGCTGGCGACGATGCGGCCGCCGGCCATGGCGACGATGCCGTCCTCCACGACCCGCATCGCGTCGTCGTTCACGAACGGATCGTCGTGGAACCACACCAGCGTTCCGCGCAGCGCGCGCACAGCGGAATCGAGCGTTTTCATTGGCCACACGGCGGAGTGGGACGCGGCGCCATTATGACCTACACCGTGCAGAAGGGCGACCGCGGGAACGGCTTGCGGTACCCTTGCGGCCTATGGATCGTTACGGAATCGACGCGCGCCTGCGCGAAGCCCTGCGTGCCAGCGGCGAAGTCGAGGCGAGCCAGCTGGCCGAACGCGCCTTCGCGCGAGCGACGGGCGCCGAACTGGTCGGCGGCAACGCGGTGCGCATCCTGCGCGATGCGGAGGAACACTTCCCCGCGTGGCTGGAGGCCATCCGCAGCGCCGAGGATGTGATCTACCTCGAAAGCTACATCATCGCCGACGACCGCATCGGCCGCATGTTCGTCGACGCGCTCGCCGAACGCGCCCGCCGCGGGGTCGAGGTCTACGTTCTCTACGACTGGCTGGGTTCCCTGCGGTCGCGCTTCCTCTGGAAACCCCTGCTCGACGCCGGCGCCGAAGTGCGGCCCTTCAATCCCTTCCGTTTCGACGAGCCCTTCGGCTGGACGATGCGCGATCACCGCAAGATGCTCGCGGTGGACGGACGCGTGGGCTACGTCACCGGGCTGTGCCTGAGCAGCAAGTGGTGCGGCGACCCGGCCAAGGGCATCGAGCCGTGGCGCGACACCGGTATCGAGATCCGCGGGCCGGCGGTGCTGGAACTGGAAGCCGCGTTCGCGCGCGCCTGGATGGCGAGCGGGGCCGAATCGCCGCCGCTGCGGGTGCCGGACCGGCGGGTCGAGCACGCGGGCGACACGGCGTTGCGCGTCGTGGCGAGCGAGCCCAATACGGCGAATGTGTTTCGCCTGGACCAGCTGGTGGCCGCCGTGGCGAGCCAGCGCCTGTGGCTCACGGACGCGTACTTCGTCGGCATCACGCCCTACGTGCGCGCGCTCTGCGACGCCGCGCTCGACGGCGTGGACGTGCGCCTGCTCGTACCGGGGGCGAGCGACCTGCCGATCGTGA
>QGUL01000302.1 GCA_003242425.1 Pseudomonadota bacterium
CTGGACTCCGGCGCGCTCGCATTTCCCTCTTCTGCGCCGGGGGCCTCGCCACGCCCGGGCGCGTACGCGAGGTGATCGCACTGGGCGCGAGCGGCGTGCAGCTCGGCACCCCCTTCGCGGTCACCGAGGAAAGCGACGCCCATCCCAATTTCAAGCGCGTGCTGGCCGAAGCGAAGCCGGAGGACATCGTCGAGTTCATCAGCACCGCCGGGCTGCCCGCGCGCGCCGTGCGCACGCCGTGGCTCGAACAGTACTTGCGTAAACTGCCGTTGCTGGAAAAACGCGCCCACGCGCGCAGAAAAGGCTGCACCTTCGGCTTCGATTGTCTGGAAGTGTGCGGACTGCGCGACGGGCTGGCGAAAATGGGGCAGTTCTGCATCGACCTGCATCTCACGGCCGCGCTCAAGGGCGACGTGCGCAACGGCTTGTTCTTCCGTGGCGCGGGCAGGCTGCCCTTCGGCAGCGAGATCCGCCCGGTGCGCGATCTGCTCGTCTTCCTGCTCGGCCATCCCGCCGCCGGGCCTGTCTCATGAATCCGCTTACCTGCTTTCCGATCGTCTATTCCTGCTCCGGCTGCTCCAGCGCTGCACAGTCCACCACCGAAATCGCACGCAGACTCGAGCGGCGTTCCCTCGCCGAATGGTCGTGCATCGCCGGCGTCGGCGGCGGCGTGCCTGCGCTGGTGGCCCTCGCCGTCTCCGGCCGGCCGATCATCGCCGTCGACGGCTGCCATCTCGAATGCGTGAAAGCCTGTCTGGCACGCTACAACGTGCAGCCGGCGGTGCACTACCGTGTCGACCTGAACTGCGTGACCACGCTGCAGACCAAACGCCACGCGGCCCTGGGACGCGAGCTCGTCGAACGCATCGCCGCCGCGACGCGCAAGCGCGTCGCGGCATCCGAGGCGCCGCTCGTCTGATCGCACTGGCGTTTCGTCACTCGACGGTGCCGCGCCTGCCTGCGTCGTAGCGGCCCGGGCTCAGGCAGGCGTACGCGATACGTCCGCGCCTGCGCCGCCGACCGGGGCCGGCAAGGCGAATCCGGCTCAGCCGACGCCGACGTGCTGGCGCAGCTTGACCGCGTCCAGCACCCGGATCACCGGTCCCTGGACATGGACCAGGCCGGCATTGGAGAGCTCGTTGAGGATGCGGGAGAAGTGTTCGCGCGTGATGTTGAGCTTGGAGGCCAGCACCCCCTTGCTCACCGGCAGGCGGATCTCGAAACTGCCGGAGCGCTCGCCCTCGCCGCGCTCCTGGAGCAGATAGGCGGCGACGCGCTGCGTGCCGTCGCGCAAGGTGAAGGCTTCCAGATCGCACACCAGCTGGTGCAGCCGCTTCGACAAGGCGGCGAGCATCTGGCGCGCGAATTCCGGATTGTTGTCGATCTCGTTCATCACCGCGCCCCTGCCGATGTGCAGCAGCAGCGAGGCTTCCAGCGCCTCCGCGGCGAAGAAGTACGGCTTCTGCAGGAACATCACGGCTTCGCCGAAGCTCTGCCCCGGTCCGCAGATCTCCATGACCTTCTCCGCCCCGTCGCTGGTTTCGAGCAGCAGCTTCACCCGCCCCTTGATCACGACGTGGAAGCCGTTGCAGGGATCGCCCCGGCTGAACAGCCGGGCGCCGGAGGAAACGCGCAGTTGGGCCGTCGCGGCAGAGACGCGTTGGATTTCTTCCTCTGACAGCGCGCTGAAGAGCGGCAGCTGTCGCAACAAAGTCGGGGTGTCGTAACGGCTCATGATGCAAATCATGCCAGCGGCGCCTTCGCGTCATTTGACCCTCGTCAAATCGGGCGTTCGGGACGAACCGAGCCGCCGCGCCGGCGGCGCCGCGCGAACTGTGGAAGTGATGCCTCGGGGGATTTAACGGACTTCGAAACCTGCCTGTTGCACTGCTTGACGGAAGGCATCGGGCGCGACGCGCGACGGATCGTAGCGCACCCTCGCCTCGCTCTTCTCCAGGGACACGGCGACGCTTTCCACGCCGGGCAGCGCCTGCAGCACGCGTGTGACGCTGTTGACGCAGCCCTGGCAGGTCATGCCGCCGATGTTGAGAACCTGTTCTGCCATGACGCCTACTTTACCAATTGCACCGGGACGCGGGTGAGCTGCAGCACCTTGTTGGCGACCGAGCCGAGCACCAGCCTGGTGGCGCCGCCGCGCCCGTGCGTACCCATGTAGATGAGATCGCTGCCCAGTTCCTCGGCCTTCTCGACGATGCTCTCGGCGATCGGGCCGATCACCCGGTGGACGTTGTAGGGCAGCTTGGCCTCGTCGAGCAGCCTGGTGCAGGGACCGAGGGCCTGTTCGAACTCCTGGCGATAGTAGTTCTCGGTCATCTCCTTGGTGAGCACCAGCCCCGCCGTGCCGACGTTCGGCAGCGGCCGATGGACCGTCACCACGTCGATCTGCGCCTGGGCGTCGTGCTCGCGCAGCGACTCGATCAGCGCACGGGTCGCGCGCACCGAGGGGTCGGAACCGTCCACAGCCAGCAGGATCTTGTACATGCCTTCCTCTCTCCTATCAGCGCCCGGTCACATCAGGCACAGGATGCCCTCTCGCACCGCTTCGTACAAGCCGGGCGTACGGACCAGGCCCCACACGCCCAAGGCGAAAACCAGCGCCGCCGCGCCGCGCCGCACCCCCGTGCGCCGCAACAGCGGCTGCAACCGCTCGATCGCGAGCCCCGCCATGACGAGGTTCGGCAACGTGCCGAGCCCGAAGGCGAGCATCACCATCGCCCCCTCGCCCGCGCCGCCGCTCATCAATGCCAGCGCAAGCGTGCTGTACACCAGCCCGCAAGGCAGCCAGCCCCACAGCGTCCCGACGGCAAAGGCCTTGGGCGCCGTGTCCGCCGGCATGAAGCGCCTGCCGAGCGGTGCCAGCCTGCGCCAGACCGGTGCACCGAGCCGTTCCAGTTGCGCCACCCAGCCGCCGATGCCCGCCAAATGCAATCCGAGCAGCATGAGCAGGCTGTTGGCGAGCACCGCAAGCACCATCTGCGCCGGCAGGACCGACTGGGTGAGCAGCACCGTGCCGCCGATACCGCCTGCGACGGCTCCCGCCACAGCGTAGCTGAGGATGCGGCGCCCCCTGAAGGCGACTGGGCCGGGGACCCCCGCGCTCACCGACGCCGACCCGCCAAAGACGCCCCCCCCCCGC
>QGUL01000303.1 GCA_003242425.1 Pseudomonadota bacterium
TCTGTGGGGGTGTTGCGCCCTGTTTCTTGGCCACCCCCACTTCCGAGCCTTGCGTCGATTCCCGCGCTGGGCCCATGCCCGCAAACCCTGGTGGGGGTTCTCCAGCCGCCGCTTCGAACGCGTGCCGCCGGGCGTGACGGTCGTGAACGAAACGCCGGCCCAACTGCTTGCGCGGCTCGAATCGCGCTGGCTCAAACGCGCCTGGCTGACGGGCGGCGGCAAGCTCGCGGCGAGTTTCGCCGCCCAGGGACTGATCCGCGAATACGTCGTCTCGATCATGCCGGTGCTGCTCGGCCGGGGCGTTCCGCTGCTCGACGGGATTTCCATGCCCGAAGAACTGAACCTCGTCGATGCACGGCGCTTCGCCAACGGCGTCATGCAATTGCGCTACAGCGCCGGCTGATTACCTTGATGTCGCATCGTTTTACAGCCTTTTCCCCTGAAGTGCCGCTTCTTTTTGATTTCCGGAGGCTTTTCGTCCAGGGCACAGCTTATGCGTACGCGCCTCGCACAGGGCGGTTCGTCCTGCTTATCGCGAGGAGGCTATATGTCGGTGCGCGACGGGTAAGCACAGTGCCGCCAACAGCGCCGATGAGGCGTTCGATCCGGCGTTCAGCCTGTACTTCGGCATCACCGACGCCGACGAAGCCGAATTTCTCAACGATGCCGACTGGGGTGGTTTGCAGTTCCTGGCTTTCGCGGACGACGAGCTCGACGCCGGCGGTCCCGGCGGCGACCCGCTGCTGGCGGGATTCGTGCTGCCGTTCAGCGGCGACTACACCATCGTCATCGGCGGCTTCATCAGCGACGGCGAAGGTCCCTATGCCTACGAACTGAGCCTTACGGTCGAAACCGCCGCAGTGCCCGAACCCGGCGGCGCGCTGCTGCTGCTCGGCGGCATTGCCGCTTTGCTCGGTGTCCGGTCCGGGCGACGATCCCGGGCTGCGGCCGTCGCCTGCGTCGCATTGGCCGCAGGGTTGACGGCCGCGCCGGCCGATGCGCGCATCACCCGCATCCAGGTCACCAGCGTCGAATCGCCGACTTTCGAAGGCCGCACCTTCGGCAGCGTGGGCGCCTACGAAAAGCTGCGCGGCGTCGCGTACGGCGAACTCGATCCCGAGCATCCGCTCAACGCGGTGATCACCGACATCGAGTTCGCGCCGCGCAATGCGCAGGGGCGCGTCGAGTATTCGATGGACTTCTACATCCTCAAGCCGATCAACCTCGCGCAGGGCAACCACAAGCTGTTCATGGAAGTGAACAACCGCGGCGGCAAGCTGTTCGGCGGTTTCAACCTCAGCGGCGGCGGCAACGATCCGACTACGGCCGCGCACGCGGGCGAAGCCTTCCTCATGAACCGCGGCTACACGCTGGCGTGGAGCGGTTGGGATCCTTCCGCGCCTCCGGGCGGGGACAGATTGACGATCAACGTTCCGGTCGCGACCAATCCTGACGGCTCGCCCATTACCGGGCCGTCGTACGAATACATCGTTTTCGACAACGCCACGTCGATGACGTACGAACTGTCCTATCCGGCCGCGACGCTGGACAAGTCGCAGGCGACGCTGACCGTGCGTGCGCACCTCAATGATCCGCCGGTGACCATTCCCGCCGACGGCTGGGAATATGTGGACGAACGCACCATCCGGCTGCTGCCGGAAGGCACGCCGTTCCAGCAAAGCCATATCTACGAATTCACCTACACCGCCAAGGATCCGGTCGTGGCCGGCATCGGTCTGGCGGCAACGCGGGATTTCGTCTCCTTCCTGCGCAACGAGACTGCGGACGACTTCGGCAATCCCAATCCGCTGGCCGGTGACGTGCAGTACACCTTCGCCTTCACGATTTCGCAGCCCGGCCGCTACATGAACGACTTCCAGACGCTGGGCTTCAACGAGGACGAAGAGGGCAGGCGCGTCTTCGACGGCATCGAGAACTGGATCGCGGGCGGCAGCGGCGTGGCCATCAACTATCGTTTCGCCCAGCCCGCGCGCACCGAGCGCAACCGGCAGAACCATCTCTATCCGGAGGCGATCTTCCCGTTCGCGTATCCGGTGATGTTCGATCCGCTGTCCGGGCGCACTGCCGGCCGCATCGAGCGCTGCATGGCAAGCAACACCTGCCCCAAGGTGTTCGAGATCAATTCCGCGAACGAATACTGGGTGAAGGCCGGTTCGTTGTTGCACACGGATCTGCAAGGCAACGATTTGCCCGATCCGCCCAATGTGCGCTTCTACCTGCTGTCCAGTTTGGAGCATACCGTCAGCGGTAGCCCGCCCAACTCGCCCGGAATCTGCCAGCAGCCGCGCAACCCCATCAATCCCAATCCGGCCCTGCGCGCGCTGTTCGTCGCGCTCGACGAATGGGTGACGCAGAACAGGGAGCCGCCCGCGAGCGACGTGCCGCGCGTGTCCAAGAAGACGGCGGTCTTCGCGGTCCCGGTGCCGGGATCGCAAGTGGGGATCGTCCCGCAGACCGCGCTCGGATGGCCGAACATTCCGGGCGTGAAGTACACCGGTGTCACCAGCACGCGTTATAACCTCGATTTCGGCCCGCAGTTGGAAGACGGCATCGTGACCAACTATCCGCCGAGCGTCGTGGGGCGGCCCACCTATCCGCACTTCGTGTCCAAAGTGGACGCCGACGGCAACGACGTCGCCGGCATCCGCCTGCCGCCCATTCTTGCGCCCATCGGCACCTACACCGGTTGGGCGCTGCGCGCGCCGGAATTCGGCGGGGACGACGGCTGCGAAGGCTCCGGGCAGTTCATCCCCTTCCGCAGAACCAAGGCCGAGCGCCTGGCCGCCGGCGATCCGCGGCTGTCCCTGGAAGAGCGCTACAAGAACCACGCCGGATACGTGGAAGCGGTTGCCAAGGCGGCGAACAAACTGGCGAAGCAACGCCTGTTGCTGCCGGAAGACGTGCAACGCTATATCGCCGAAGCGGAGGCGAGCGACGTGTTGCGTTGAGCCCGGTTCCGGCCTGAACCGACGCCCGGCCGTACGGTCGGGCGTTTTGTTTTGGTCAGGCGTAACGCGCACTGCGGCTGCGACACAGTGACATGGACAAGGGCAAACGAGCGAAAATCGCGCGTGACTTAGTTCGCTGGGCCGCGCGAAGCGCTGCTTTAGACTCGGTCCGGATC
>QGUL01000010.1 GCA_003242425.1 Pseudomonadota bacterium
CCATGTTGTTGTCGTTTTTCTTTCAGACAAAGCTAACCCCCCCCCCGCCCGTTCCGGTGCGGGCTAAGGTAATCCCCGCCTGGCCTATCATTTCCGGCATTTTTTTCTTCTTCTCCCCCGCCGGTCTGGTGTTGTACTGGCTGGTCAACAACATCCTGTCGATCGCGCAGCAGTGGCAGATCACGCGCATGATCGAAGGCGGGCAACGCAAGACAGCGAGTGCCAAACGCTGAGACCGACCGCATCGCTGCCATTGCCACCGCTCCGGGCCGGGGCGGGATCGGCATCGTCCGCGTCTCCGGGCCTGAGCTTGCCGGGATGGCGCGGGCGCTGACGGGCAAGATTCCGCAACCGCGCCACGCCACGTTCGCCCGCTTCACCGACGCAGCGGGCACCGTCATCGACGAAGGGCTCGTGCTCTACTTCCCGGCGCCGCACTCCTTTACCGGCGAGGACGTCCTGGAGGTCCACGCTCACGGCGGTACGGTGGTGTTGCAGATGCTGCTGCGACGCTGCCTGGAACTGGGGGCGCGGCTGGCCGAGCCGGGCGAGTTCACGCGCCGTGCCTTCCTCAACGACAAACTCGATCTGGCGCAGGCCGAAGCGGTGATCGACCTCATCGACGCCGCCAACGAGGCCGCGGTGAAAAGCGCCGGGCGCAGTCTGCGCGGCGAGTTCTCGCGCGCCATCGATATGCTGGTGGAACGCCTGATCGAGCTGCGCATGCGGGTGGAAGCCGCGCTGGATTTTCCCGAGGAAGAGATCGATGCCCTCGAGCGCCGCGAGGTCGAGCAGGGCCTGAACGGCCTCATCGAGGCGGTGGCCGAGGTGCTGAGGAAGGCGGAGCAGGGGAGTCTGTTGCGCACCGGCCTCAACGTGGTGCTCGCGGGACAGCCGAACGTCGGCAAGTCCAGCCTGTTGAACCGGCTGGCGGGCGAGGAACTGGCCATCGTCACCGACATTCCCGGCACGACGCGCGATACCGTGCGGCAGACCATCCAGGTCCACGGCCTGCCCGTGAACATCATCGATACCGCGGGGCTGCGCGAGACCGAGGACACGGTCGAACGGATCGGCATCGACCGGACGTGGAAAGCCATCCAGGATGCCGATCTGGTGCTGCTGCTGGTCGACGCGCGCACCGGGGTGACGCCGGAGGACGAGCGCATCGTGGCCCAGCTGCCCGGCAGGCTGCCGCGCATCGTCGTCTACAACAAGGTCGATTTGCGCGATGAGGCGGCGCCGGAGGCCACTGCCGACGAAGTCTGGATCTCGGCCAAAACCGGTGCGGGGATCGAAGCCCTGCGTAACCGCCTGCAGGCGGCGGCCGGCTGGCAGGCGGAGAGCGAGGACGTATTCCTCGCCCGCGAGCGTCATCTTCTTGCGCTGCGCGAAGCGCAGGCGGCCTTGCATCGCGCCGCGGCGGTGAGCGACCAAGCCGAATTCATGGCGGAGGAATTGCGCCTGGCGCAGCACGCGCTGAGCCGCATCACGGGCGCGTTCACAGCGGACGATCTGCTGGGCGAAATCTTCAGCCGCTTTTGTATCGGTAAATAGCCTGCATCCTCCGCGTGTTCCACGTGAAACATGCGCATTCAGGTTCCACGTGGAACAAGCGCCGCCAGGATCGGTCCTCTAGGCGTATCATTCGAACCCGTTCAGCAGTTTTATCGCCATGCTTTATCCCACCCGTTTCGATGTCATCGTCGTAGGCGGCGGCCATGCCGGCACCGAAGCCGCGCTCGCGGCCGCACGCATGGGCTGTCGGACCCTCCTGCTCACGCACAACATCGAGACGCTGGGGCAGATGTCCTGCAACCCATCCATCGGCGGCATCGGCAAAGGCCATCTGGTCAAGGAAGTGGATGCCCTGGGTGGCGCCATGGCCCTGGCCGCCGACGAGGCGGGCATCCAGTTCCGCATCCTCAATGCCAGCAAGGGGCCGGCGGTGCGGGCCACCCGTGCCCAGGCCGACCGCGTGCTGTACAAGCAGGCGATCCGCAAGCGGCTCGAAAACCAGCCCAATCTCTATCTGTTCCAGCAGGCGGTGGACGACCTGCTGCTTCAGGGCGACCGCGTGACCGGCGTGCGCACCCAGATGGGCCTGGTGTTCGAGGGCAGGACGGTGGTGCTGACCGCCGGGACGTTCCTCGCCGGCCGCATCCATATCGGCCTGCAGAATTACGAAGCGGGGCGGGCGGGTGATCCGCCTGCGGTCAGCCTCGCCGCGCGCCTGCGCGAGCTGAAGCTGCCGGTCGGCCGGCTGAAGACTGGCACGCCGCCGCGCCTTGACGGCCGCACTATCGATTACTCGGTCATGACGCCCCAGCCCGGTGACGATCCGGTGCCGGTGTTCTCGTTCATGGGCCGGCCGGAGATGCATCCCCCGCAACTGCCGTGCTGGATCACCCATACCAACGAGCGCACGCACGAGATCATCCGCGGCGGGCTGGACCGCTCGCCCATGTACACCGGCGTGATCGAAGGCGTGGGGCCGCGCTACTGCCCGTCCATCGAGGACAAGATCCACCGTTTCGCCTCCAAGTCGAGCCACCAGGTGTTCCTGGAGCCGGAGGGCCTCGACACCAACGAGGTCTATCCGAACGGCATCTCGACCAGCCTGCCTTTCGATGTGCAGCTGGAGATGGTGCGTTCGATCAAAGGGCTCGAGCGGGCGCACATCCTGCGGCCGGGGTACGCCATCGAATACGACTATTTCGATCCGCGCGGGCTGCACCGTTCGCTGGAAACCAAGGCCATCCGCGGCCTGTTCTTCGCCGGCCAGATCAACGGCACGACCGGGTACGAGGAGGCAGCCGCCCAGGGGCTGCTAGCGGGCATCAACGCCGCGCTCCAGGTGCAGGAACGCGAACCCTGGTGTCCGCGGCGCGACGAGGCCTACCTCGGCGTGCTGGTCGACGATCTCATCACCCGAGGCGTGACCGAGCCTTACCGCATGTTCACCAGCCGGGCGGAATACCGGCTGATGCTGCGCGAGGACAACGCCGATGCGCGGCTCACCGAAATCGGCCGCAAGCTCGGCGTGGTGCCCGACGACCGATGGGAGGCGTTCTGCCGCAAGCGCGAGGCCATCGAGGCGGAACGCCAGCGCCTGTGTTCCACGTGGATCAATCCTCGGATGGTGGACGAGGCCACCGCGACACGGCTGTTCGGCAAACCTCTGGAGCGGGAGCACACGCTGGCAGATTTACTGCGGCGTCCGGAAATGGACTACGCCAGGCTGCACGAGCTGCCGGGCGCGGGCGAGCCGCATCCCGACCCGGTGGTGGCGAAGCAGGTGGAAATCGAGGTCAAGTACGCCGGTTACATCGCCAGGCAGCAGGAGGAAGTGGCCCGGCAGGCGCAATACGAATCGACGCCCCTGCCGCCGGACTTGGATTACCGCACGGTCAAAGGGCTGTCGGCCGAGGTCCAGCAAAAACTCAACGAACACCGGCCGGAGACGCTGGGCCAGGCGGCCCGTATCCAGGGGGTCACGCCGGCCGCCATTTCGCTGCTGCTGGTCCATCTCAAGCGTGCGTCGGGCCGACGCCAGCAGGCGGCATGACCCCGCAGGCGGTGCTGGCGGACGGCGCGGCGCGCCTCGGTCTTGCGCTTTCCGCCGCCCAGTGCGAGACGCTGCTTCGCTACATCGAACTGCTGGAGAAGTGGAACGGTGTCTACAACCTGACCGCTGTGCGCGGCCGGGCGGCCATGGTGCGTCAGCATCTGCTGGACAGCCTGGCCGTGGTTCCGCATATTCCGGGCGGGCGGCTGCTCGATGTGGGGACGGGTCCCGGGCTGCCGGGTATCCCGATCGCTGTCGCGCAACCCGAACGGCCGGTAAGCCTGGTGGACAGCAGCGAGAAGAAAACGGTCTTCGCGCGCCAGGCCGCGGCCGCGCTGGGGCTCGAAAATGTAAGTGTTCACTCTCAGCGTGTGGAGCGCTGGCAGCCGGAGGAACGATTCGATCTCATCATTTCCCGGGCGTTTGCGGACATCGCCCAGTTCGTGTCCTGGTGCGCGCATTTGCTTGCGCCGGAGGGCGTGCTGGCGGCGATGAAGGGCGCGTACCCGGAAGCTGAACTGCAGGCGCTGCCCGAGGGGTACGCCGTGCGCCGCATCGTGCGGCTCGAGGTGCCGTACCTCGAGGCGGAGCGGCATCTGGTTTTGATAGGGAAGCTATGAGCCGGACACTGGTCATCACCAATCAGAAAGGCGGCGTGGGCAAGACCACGACCAGCGTCAATCTTGCCGCCGGCCTGGCCGAAGCGGGCAAGCGGGTGCTGCTGGTCGATCTCGATCCCCAGGGCAACGCCACCATGGGCTCCGGCATCGACAAGCGCGCCCTGACGCATACCGTCTATCACGTGTTGCTGGGGCTCGCCACCGCGGAGCAGGCGAAGGCGCGTTCCGAACGCGGCGGTTACGACGTGCTGCCCGCCAACCGCGATCTCGCCGGCGCCGAAGTGGAGCTCGTGGACATGGAGCGGCGCGAACTCCGCCTCAAGGCCGCGCTGGCGCAGGTCGCCGACCAATACGACTACGTGCTCATCGACTGCCCGCCGGCGCTCGGCCTGCTCACCCTGAACGGGCTCGTCGCCGCCGACGCGGTCATGATTCCGATGCAGTGCGAGTACTACGCGCTGGAAGGGCTGTCCGACCTCGTCAACACCATCAAGAAGGTGCGCGCCAACCTCAACCCGCGCATCGAGATCGAAGGCCTGCTGCGCACCATGTTCGACCCGCGCAATACCCTCGCCCAGCAGGTGTCGGCGCAACTGCAGCAGCATTTCGGCAACAAGGTCTACGCCACGGTCATCCCGCGCAACGTGCGGCTTGCCGAAGCGCCGAGCTACGGCATGCCGGCGATCCAGTTCGATCGCGCGTGCAAGGGCTCGCAGGCGTATCTCGCCCTGGCGAACGAAATCCTGAGTCGTGCGCAGGCCGCGCAGGCGGCCCGTGCGACCGCATCCTGAATACGAGGTAAGAGCGATGAGCAAACCGAAGCTCAAGGGACTGGGCCGCGGCCTCGACGTGCTGCTCGGCCGCGAGGAATCCGCCGCACCGCAGGCCGGGGAGGCGCTCGCCAATTTGCCCGTCGACCAGTTGCAGCCCGGCAAGTATCAGCCGCGTACGCGCATGGACCAGGCCTCGCTGGAGGCGCTGGCGGAATCCATCAAAGCACAGGGTCTCATGCAGCCCATCCTGGTGCGGCGCGTGGCGGCCGAACGCTACGAGATCATCGCCGGCGAACGGCGCTGGCGCGCCGCGCGTCTGGCGGGCCTGAGCGAAGTACCCGTCATCATCCGCGAAGTGCCGGACCAGGCCGCCCTGGCGATGGCGCTGATCGAGAACATCCAGCGCGAGAACCTCAATCCGCTCGAGGAGGCCCAAGGCATCCAGCGGCTCATCGACGAATTCAACCTCACGCACGAGAAAGCGGCCGAGGCCGTGGGCCGCTCGCGCGCCGCGACCACCAACCTGCTGCGGCTGTTGAAGCTCACCGCGCAGGTGCAGCAGCTCGTGTTCGAGGAAAAGCTCGACATGGGGCATGCGCGCGCGCTGCTCTCGCTGGACGGTCATCGCCAGGTCGAGGTGGCGCAGCGCGTGGTGGAAGAGGGCCTGTCCGTACGCGAGACGGAAAAGCTGGTGCAAAGCATCCTCAATCCCAAGCTCGCGCCGGCGAAGCCTGCCGCGCGCAAGGATCGCGACGTGGCGCGCCTGGAAGAGGAGCTGTCCGAACGGCTGGGCACCAGGGTGGAAGTCAAGCCGGGCAAGAAAGGCACCGGCAAGCTCATCATCAGCTACATGAGCTACGACCACCTCGACGAGCTGCTCAAGCAGCTGCGCCCGGTCGAGGCCTGAGCCTCAGGCGTCGGGGATGAAATCCTCGTCGCCGTGCAGTCCGCGCTCGAACTTGAGGAAGTCGTAATAGCCGCAGCGGTTCACACCGGGATAGCGGCGGCAGATCGACGGACGCACCGGGTAGACGGTGCAGCGACGCTCGTCGCGATCGAAGAACATGCACACCGATTTGTAGATGTGGTCTTTGCGGTGCCGAAGCACCGGTTCGCCTTCGAACGTCTTGGTGTAGCGCTCGGCCGCTTCCTTCTGACTCACGCCGAAGTGTTTCGCGAGCCGCGCCAGATCGCGCTCGTTCACCGGGATCTGATAGCTGCAGCAGTAACCCGGACATTGACTGCAATCGAAGCGTTTGCGGACAGGAATCTTGCGTGCGGCGTTCATGCTCGACCTCGAAAGGCGCGCATGGTACGCGTTTCGTTTACGCCGCTGTAATGTTTCTTACAAATCGTTACCCTGCCGCGCCTTCGTCCCCGGCAAGCTTGCCTTGCCACACACGAGGGAAAAGGAGGCAAGGGATGCGCAAGACACTCGTCATCATCGCGGCACTCGCCGGCCTCGCGCTCGCACCGCAGGCGCAGGCGCATGACGACCGGGTCGGGATCTTCGTCGTCGGTGCCATCACCGGTGCGGTCATCGGCCACGTGCTGGGCGACCACGACCACCACCACCATCATCATCACGTCTACCGTCCGCGCGTGGTGGAACATCATCACCACTACGTGCCGCGGCGGCCGGTGCGTGAGGTTCACCATTACCACAACGTCAAGCCGCACCACGGCAAGCACGGCCACGCCCGCCACCACCGCCGTCATTGAGCGCGGTCGTCCGGCGTCTCGTCCGCCAGCCGGCGGATGAAGATGTCGGGCGGCTCGATCGCGAAGGGCAGTCTGCGGCGCCGCAGCCGCAATAGCGCCTTGTCGCCGGTGACCAGCACATCGGCCGGCGCCGCGGCGGCGAGCACGAGAAACTTCTGATCGTCGGCGTCCCGGCATTGGGGCAGCGGCGGCGCCTCGCGAGGCTCGATCATGCTGACACGCGAGCGGTAGATCTGCCAGACGGCTGCCGGGTCGCACCGCCCGGCCAGGGCGGGGTAAGCGAGCACCCGGACGAGCTCCTCGCAAACTGCCGCGTCGGACACGACGCACACACGATCGCCGAACCAGGCGGTCGCGAGACGCGCATAGCGTGGATCGCGAAACACCAGCAGCGACACCACGACATTGGTGTCCAGCACAATCCGCATTCCCGGCCTTTCGAGAGGGCTTCCGGGATCGATTCTATCGATAGCCGCTATCGCCGGAACGACGGGGCGCGCGATTTGACGCCTATCACTAATGGCCCGTAAAATCCGCCGGTTTTGCGGCTCAGGGTAGACGATTGGCCAGACCTCTAGGACCTGCCGGTGAGCGCATCCGCCGGATCATCGGTCTGCAGGCCGCGGTCGGCGTCCTGATCACCCTGGCGCTGCTGGCACGGTTCGGAACCGGGGTCGCGGGGTCCGCCCTGGCGGGCGGGGCGATCGCGGTCATCGCCAGTTCGGTATACGCCTGGCGCATGTCGGTTCCGAAGGGCAATGATCCGAGGTCGTTGTTACGTGCCCACTACGTGGCCGAATTTTCGCGCTTCGGCGTCACGGTGGGGCTCTTCGCCGCGGTCTTCCTGTTGTACGGCAGCGTATCGGCGTTGCCGCTGTTTTTGACTTACGCCGCCACCCTGTTGGTGTACTGGGTGGCCCTGATATTGGACTGACGAGCTTTCGTTTTCTGAAATGGCCACCGGAACGACGCAGACCTCCACCGACTACATCGGACACCATCTCGTTAACTGGAGCGTAGGCGAGGGCTTCTGGACCTTCCATCTCGACACCATCCTGGTCTCCGGAGTGCTCGGACTGGCGATCTTCTTCGCCATGATGGCGGCGGCGCGCAAGGCCACTTCCGGCGTGCCCGGCGCCTTCCAGAATTTCGTGGAAATGGTCGTGACCATGGTGAACAACCAGGTCAAAGACACCTTCCACGCCAAGAGTGAGCTGATCACGCCCCTGGCGATCACCATTTTCGTGTGGGTCTGGCTCATGAACGCCATGGACCTGATCCCGGTCGACTTCGTGCCCCTGGCCATGCACGCGGCCGGCGCCGATTACTTCAAGGCCGTGCCGACCACCGACCCCAACCTGACGTTCGCCATGTCCATCACGGTGTTCGTGCTGATGCTGGCCTACAACTTCAAGTTCAAGGGCATCGGCGGATTCCTGCACGAGGCGCTGACCGTGCCGTTCGGCAAGTGGCTGTTCCCGGTCAACCTGCTGTTCCGCATCATCGAAGACATCGCCAAGCCGATTTCCCTGGCCCTGCGACTGTTCGGAAACATGTACGCGGGGGAAATGGTGTTCATTCTGCTCGCCGTCTGGGCCGGCGCCGGCTTCCTCTGGGTGCCGTTCGCGTCCTTGCTGAGCCTGGGCTGGGGGCTGTTCCACATTCTGATCATCACCCTGCAGGCCTTCGTGTTCATGATGCTCACCATCGTGTACATGAGCATGGCCGCGGAGTCGCACTGATTTTTGTCAATCCACCCCACAGCTCTGAAACGAGGAAAAAATGGAACTTGCATCGCTCTTGGGTAACGTTTCGATTGCCGTCGCGATCCTGATCGGCGCCGGTGCGCTGGGCACCGCCATCGGCTTCGGCATTCTCGGCGGCCGCTTCCTGGAAGGCTCGGCCCGCCAGCCGGAAATGATTCCCACCTTGCAGGTGAAAATGTTCATCGTCGCCGGTCTGCTGGACGCCGTGACCATGATCGGTGTCGGTATCGCGCTGTACCTGCTGTTCGCCAACCCCTTCATCGCCCTGGTTCAAGGTTCCTAAGCGATCGACGGTTGCGGCTCGCGACTGTGTGGTCCGGGTCGCCGGGTAAGAACAGGAGACTGGCGTGAACATCAACGCTACATTGCTGGCCCAGGCGCTCTGGTTCGGCTTCTTCATCTGGATCACGATGAAGTACATCTGGCCGCACCTGCAGCGCGCCATGGCCGAGCGGCAGAAACAGATCGCCGAGGGCCTGGCCGCCGCCGAGCGCGGCAAGCAGGAGCTCGCCTCCGCCGAACGCCGCGCCGAGGAGGCGCTGAACGAGGCGCGCGCCCGGGCGGCCGAGATCATCTCCCAGGCCGAGAAGCGGGCGACCCAGATCGTCGAAGAGGCGAAGGCCGCGGCCAAGGCCGAGGGCGAGCGCATGCTGGCCGCCGCGAAGGCGGAAGTGGCGCAGGAAGTGTCCCGGGTGAAGGAAGACCTGCGCGAACAGGTGGCGGCGCTTGCCATCGCCGGCGCGGAGAAGATCCTGCGCCGCGAAATCGACGCCAAGGTCCACGCGCAAATGCTGGCCCAGTTGAAGCAGGAGCTCTAAGCCACCATGGCCGAAATCGCGACCCTAGCCCGCCCCTACGCCGAGGCCGTATTCAAGCAGGCGGACGCCACCGGCAAGCTGGACGAATGGTCGGGCGCGCTCGGCGCGCTGGCGGCGGCCGTGTCGACGCCGGAGTTCCAGCAGGTGCTCGGCGATCCCCGCGTGGGCGAGGACAAGCTTGTCGAGCTGCTCGACGCCGCGGCGACCGGCAGCATCGCCGGCGAGGTGCGGAATTTCATCCGGCTGCTGGTGGAGAACAAGCGGCTCGAGCTCGTGCCGCAGATCCGCACGCTTTACGAGGCGCTGAAGCACGAACACGAAGGCGTGGTGGACGCCAGGATCGTGTCGGCTTTCCCGCTCGATGACGCGCAACTGCGGGCGCTGGTCGCCGATCTGGAAGACCACTTCAAGCTGAAGGTCAATCCCCACGTCAGCGTGGACGAGTCGCTGATCGGCGGCGCGACCATCCAGGTCGGCGACGCCGTCATCGACGCCTCGGTGCGCGGCAAGCTGGCCGCCATGGCCGCCGAGTTGGCCCGGATTTGAACCCAAGGATTCAGGAGTAACCATGCAACAGCTCAGCCCCGCCGAGATCAGCGATCTGATCCGTAGCAAGATCCAGAATCTCGCGCTCTCCGCGGACGTGCGCAATCAGGGCACGGTCGTCTCGCTCACCGACGGCATCTGCCGCATCCACGGTCTGTCCGACGTGATGCAGGGCGAGATGCTGGAATTCCCCGGCAACACCTTCGGTCTGGCGCTCAACCTCGAGCGCGATTCGGTCGGCGCGGTGATTCTGGGGGATTACACCCACATCTCCGAAGGCGACACGGTCAAGAGCACGGGCCGCATTCTGTCGGTGCCGGTCGGTCCGGAACTGATCGGCCGCGTCGTCAACTCGCTCGGCCAGCCCATCGACGGCAAGGGTCCGATCAACGCTGCCGAGACGGACGTCATCGAGAAGGTGGCGCCCGGCGTGATCTGGCGGAAATCGGTATCCGAGCCGGTGCAGACCGGTCTCAAGGCCATCGACTCCATGGTGCCGATCGGCCGCGGCCAGCGCGAGCTGATCATCGGCGACCGCCAGACCGGGAAGACGGCCGTCGCAGTCGACACCATCATCAACCAGAAGGGCAAGAACCTTATCTGCATCTACGTCGCGATCGGCCAGAAGGCCTCGACCATCGCCAACGTAGTGCGCAAGCTGGAAGAGTACGGCGCGATGGAATACACCATCGTCGTGGCCGCGTCGGCTTCCGAATCCGCCGCGATGCAGTACATCGCTCCGTACTCCGGCTGCACGATGGGTGAATACTTCCGCGACCGCGGCCAGGATGCCCTCATCGTTTACGACGACCTGACCAAGCAGGCCTGGGCTTATCGTCAGGTCTCGCTGCTGCTGCGCCGTCCGCCTGGGCGCGAAGCCTATCCGGGCGACATCTTCTACCTGCATTCGCGTCTGCTGGAGCGCGCCGCGCGCGTGAACGAGGAATACGTCGAGCGCTTCACCAACGGCAAGGTGAAGGGCAAGACCGGCTCGCTGACCGCGCTGCCCATCATCGAGACCCAGGCCGGCGACGTGTCCGCGTTCGTGCCGACCAACGTGATCTCGATTACCGACGGCCAGATCTTCCTGGAGACGGACCTGTTCAACGCCGGTATCCGTCCCGCGATCAACGCCGGTATCTCGGTGTCGCGTGTGGGCGGCGCCGCGCAGACCAAGATCATCAAGAAGCTCGGCGGCGGCGTGCGTCTGGCACTCGCCCAGTACCGCGAACTGGCGGCCTTCGCGCAGTTCGCCTCGGATCTGGACGAAGCCACCCGCAAGCAGCTCGAGCGCGGCCGTCTGGTCACTGAACTGATGAAGCAGCCGCAGTACCAGCCGCTCGCGGTGTGGGAGATGGCGCTGACGCTGTTCGCGGTCAACAACGGCTATCTGGACGACATCGACGTCAAGAAGGCCCTGGCCGCGGAAAAGAGCCTGCGCGAATACGTGCGCACCAAGTACGCCGCGCTGGTGGAGAACATCGAGAAGACCAAGGATCTCTCCGCCGAGGACGAAGCCAAGCTGCACGAGGCGGTCAAGGATTGGAAGCAGAACGGCTCGTACTGAGCACCGTCCCGTTCCGCCGTCATTGAGAAATAGGCAAAGCGATGCCAGGCAGTAAAGAGATCCGCAGCAAGATCCGAAGCGTGCAGAACACGCGCAAGATCACCAAGGCGATGGAGATGGTCGCCGCGTCGAAGATGCGCAAGGCGCAGGAGCGCATGCGCGCCTCGCGGCCCTACGCCGAGAAGATCCGCAACGTGGTCGCGCACATCTCGCACGCCAACCCTGAGTACCGCCATCCGTTCCTGGTCGAGCGGGACACGGTGAAGCGCATCGGCATCATCCTCGTCACCACCGACAAGGGCCTGTGCGGCGCCCTCAACACCAACATCCAGCGTCTGGTGTTGAACAAGATGAAGGAATGGGAGGCCGAGGGCGAGAGCTTCGAGGTCTGCTGCATCGGCAACAAGGGTCTCAACTTCATGCAGCGCCTGGGCGCCAACATCGTCTCGCAGGTCACCCAGTTGGGCGACAAGCCGCAGCTCGAGAAGCTGATCGGCGCGGTCAAGGTCATGTTGGACGGCTATACCGAGGGCCGTTTCGACCGCGTGGTGCTGTTCTACACCAAGTTCATCAACACCATGCGGCAGGAACCGGTGGCCGAACAGCTGCTGCCGCTCTCGGGCGAGCGCGTCGGGTTGCCGGAAGGTTCGTGGGATTACATCTACGAACCGGATGCGCGCGTCGTGCTCGATCAGGTGCTGACCCGCTACATCGAGGCCATCATCTATCAGGCGCTGTGCGAGAACATGGCTTCGGAGCAGTCGGCGCGGATGGTGGCGATGAAGGCCGCCTCCGACAACGCGGCCACCGTGATCGACGAGCTGACGCTGGTCTACAACAAGGCGCGCCAGGCGGCGATTACCAAAGAGCTTTCGGAAATCGTGGGCGGCGCCGCGGCGGTTGACGCGGCGTGACACTAGAGAATTGAACGTTTAGGAACTCGTTATGGCACAAGCACAAGGCACCATCGTCCAGTGCATCGGCGCGGTCATCGACGTGGAATTCCCGCGCGACGCGATGCCGAAGGTTTACGACGCGCTGGTTCTCGCGGAAGAGGACGCCAACCCCTACGTGGAAAAGGGGCTGACTTTCGAAGTCCAGCAGCAACTGGGCGACGGCGTCGTGCGCACCATCGCGCTGGGTTCGTCCGACGGTCTGCGCCGCGGCATGAAAGTGGTCAACACCGGCGCGCCCATTTCCGTGCCGGTCGGGACCGCGACGCTCGGCCGCATCATGGACGTGCTGGGCCGGCCCATCGACGAGGCGGGCCCCATCCAGACCGACGAGCGCCGTGCCATCCACCAGCCCGCGCCGAAGTTCGATGAGCTCTCGCCCTCGGTCGAGCTGCTGCCCACCGGCATCAAGGTGATCGACCTGATCTGCCCCTTCGCCAAGGGCGGTAAGATCGGTCTGTTCGGCGGCGCCGGCGTCGGCAAGACCGTGAACATGATGGAGCTCATCAACAACATCGCCAAGAGCTACGGCGGCTACTCCGTGTTCGCCGGCGTGGGCGAGCGCACCCGCGAGGGCAACGACTTCTATCACGAAATGCAGGAGTCGAAGGTGCTCGACAAGGTGGCGATGGTGTTCGGTCAGATGAACGAGCCGCCCGGCAACCGTCTGCGCGTGGCGCTGACCGGCCTCACCATGGCGGAGAAATTCCGCGACGAAGGCCGCGACATCCTGCTCTTCATCGACAACATCTACCGTTACACCCTGGCCGGTACCGAAGTGTCGGCGCTGCTGGGC
>QGUL01000011.1 GCA_003242425.1 Pseudomonadota bacterium
CGGCGTGGATCGCTATCTGACGGCGCAGGGCATCGACTACGGCGCCCTGCTGGTGTTTTCCGCTGTGGTGGGTTTCACCGGGGCGATCATTTCGCTGCTGCTGTCCAAGCCCATGGCCAAGTGGACCACGCGCGCCCAGGTCATCGACGGCAGCGAAAGCGCCGAGACGCGCTGGCTGGTCGATACGGTGCGGCGGCTCGCCGACCGCGCCGGCATCCGCATGCCCGAAGTGGCGATCTACGACGGCGCGCCCAACGCCTTCGCCACCGGCGCGTTCAGGAACTCGGCCCTGGTCGCCGTCTCCACCGGGCTGCTGCGCAGCATGAACCGCGAGGAAGTGGAGGCGGTGCTCGGGCACGAGATCGCCCATGTGGCGAACGGCGACATGGTGACGCTCACGCTTATCCAGGGCGTGGTGAACACCTTCGTGGTGTTCTTCGCCCGCATCGTCGGTCACATCGTGGACAAGGCGGTGTTCCGCACCGAGCGCGGCGTCGGGCCCGGCTTCTACATCACCGTGATCGTGTGCGAGATCGTGTTCGGCCTGCTCGCCTCGATCATCGTCATGTGGTTCTCCCGCCGGCGCGAGTTCCGCGCCGACCGCGGCTCGGCCGAACTGCTGGGCTCGCCGCAGCCCATGATCGCGGCGCTGCGCCGTCTGGGCGGCATCGAACAGGCCGATCTGCCGGAATCGATCCGCGCGCTGGGCATCAACGACCGTCCGGGCTGGATGGCGCTGTTCTCCAGCCACCCGCCCATCGAAGCGCGCATCGCCGCGCTGCAGCAGTCCCGCGGCTAATCGCCTGCGCCCGGACGCCGTTCGCGCCGCGGACCGTCCGCCTGCCTCGTCCGCCGCCGCAGCAGGGCGGCGAAGACCAGACCGATCAGTGCGAGCCCCGCGGCGCTCATGCCGAACAGCGCCGCATAGCCGGCGGATGACAACGCCCCGGCAACGAACGTGACGCCGGCCGACTGTCCCAGGAACAGACTCATCGCGAACAGCGCGACGGCGGTGCCGCGCGCAGCCGGTGCCATCTGCGTGGCGTGGGTCTGCAGCGTGCTGTGCAGCATGTAGTAGCCGAGCCCGAGCATGATGCAGGCGACGACGCCGCTCGCCGCGCCGGGCAGCAGCGCGACCAGGGCGAAGCCCGCCGCCAACAGCAGACCGCCCGCGGTCGCCAGACCCGGCTCGCCCAGGCTGCGTACGAGCCGGGCCGCGCTCGCGGTGTAAAAGAAACCGCCGACGCCGAACGAGGCCATGGTGGCCCCGGCCAGCCAGACCGGCAGGCCGGCCCGCTCGTGCAGCGAAGTCGGAACGAAAGCGAGCGCGCCGAACACCAGCAGCCCTTCGACCGCCACCAGCGCCAGGATCGCCCTCGCCCACGGCGCGCGCAGGACGATCACGTAGCGCTCGAGCATCGGCGTATCCGCGGTCGCGGCGGGGGAACCGGGGTTCGCGCGAGCGGCGCGCACGCCCAGTTGCCAGCCGGTGAGCGCGAACACGATCGCCAGCAGCAGGAAAGCCGAACGCCACCCCAGCGTATCGGCGAGCATGCCGCCCATGCTCTGTCCGAGGATGATGCCGACGATCACGCCGTTCAGGAATTTCGCCAGGGTCGTCTGCCGCGCACCGTAATCGACCGTGTCGCCGATCCAGGCCATCGCCAGCGGAATGATGGCCGCTGCCACCGCACCGGTCGCAAGCCGCGCGATCTCGAGCAGCCGCAGTCCGGGCGCCAGCGCGCACGCAAGCGACGCAGCCGCGGCGACGAGCGCCGCCCCGGCGATGTAGCGGGCCTTGCCGATGCGGTCGCCGAGCGAACCGTGCACGAGCTGCGAGACGCCGTAGCCGAGGGTGTAGAGCGTCACCACCCCGGCCGCGCCCGCGGGCGTGGTGCCGAAGTCGGCCGCGAGCGCCGGCAGCATCGGATCGCAGATCCGCATCGAGACCATGCTCGCGAACGCACCGGCGGCAAGCCAGAAGAGCATCGAACCGGACATCTCGAAACTGGAAGAGAAAACGCCTGCCGGAAGCGGAAGCGCCAACGATACCGGAAGCGCCGCTTTGCGTGGGTGGCGCGCTACTCCTTGCCGAGCAGCTCCGTCAGCGCGGCGCGCTGCGCTTCGGTGAGCGTACCGCGCTCGATCGCCATCGCCAGCGAACGCCGCGCGAGCTGTACGTAGAGCGCATAGGTACGCGGATGGTCGCGGCGCAGCGCGTCGAGATGGCGCGCGACGGTGCCCGCGTCGCCGCGCGACACCGGTCCCGTCAACGCCTCGACCGTTCCCATCTTCGCCACCGAATCGAGCGTGGCGTAGGCGAGCGGCAGCAGCGCTTTCAGCGCCTGCTCGCGCGGCACGCCCAGACGCGTGCGCCACAGCTCCGCCGCCTCGTGCAGCAGCCCGTCGATGAAGGAGGCGGCGAAGCTTCCCGAGAGGTGGTAGATCGCGCGCGTACCGGGCGGCAGGTGCAGCGGTTCCAGACGCAGCGCGCGTGCCATCGTCTCCAGTTCGCCGTAGAGCGGTTCCTCGGCCTCGATCGCCACGGCGCAGCCGGGCAGATTGGCGAGCGCCACCAGCGGATCGGCGAAGGCGTGCAAGGGATGGAACGCGCCCGTACGCGCCCCCGCGCGTCGCGCCGGTTCGAGCGCGCCGAGCTCGGTGGCACCGCTGCAGTGCACGACCGCCATGTCGGCACGCCACGCGAGCGAAGCCACGAGCGGCGCGATGGCGTCGTCGGGCACGGTGAGGAAGACGAGCTCGCTCGCATCCACCACCTCCTGCTGGGTGCGGTAGGCGCGCGCGCCGGGCACCGCCTGCGCGAGCCGCGCGGCCGATTCGAGGGTGCGGCTGGCCAGCGCCGTCACGCGGTAACCGGCGCCGTGCAGGGCGCGCGCAAGAGTGTTGGCGACCCGGCCGGTGCCGATGAAACCGATTGCGGGAGAGGAGGACATGGCGCTGCTTCGCGAGGCGGGGCTTTCATTCTAGGCGAGGCGATGCGCGGCGTCCGCCGCACCGCCTCCGCCAAAAGAAAACGGCCGGCGGGGCCGCGCCCCACCGGCCGTCCGACAGCTCGTATCCAGCTCAGCTCAGGTGCTTGTTGACCAGCTTGGTCATCTCGAACATCGACACCTGCTTCTTGCCGCCGAACAGTTCCTTCAGCTTGTCGTCGGCGTTGATCATCCGCTTGTTCACGGAATCCTGGAGCTTGTTCTTCTTGATGTAGGTCCAGATTTTCTTCGTGATTTCCGTGCGGGGCTGGGCGGCGCTGCCGATGATGGCCGCGAGCGCGGGGCTCGGCGTCATCGCCTTCATGAAGGCCGGATTCGGCTTACGCTTGGCCGCGGTCTTCTTTTTCTTCGCCGCGACTTTCTTCTTCGGTGCTGCCTTCTTCACCACCTTCTTCTTGGCCACGACCTTCTTGGCGGGCTTCTTCTTGGCTGCGGTCACCTTCTTAGCGGGTTTCTTCTTGGCAGCAGTCTTCTTCGCGGTCGCTTTCTTCGCGGGCTTCTTTGTTGCCATCCTTAAACCTCCACTTTGCGTGTTTTGATCATCGATCTCTGCGTACCGCCCAGAGCAAGCGGGCTTGGCGACGAGAGAATGCACATTCGAAGGCATTCGCGCAAGCGGATTTTGAGTGTTTTTCCCTCTGGCGTAGCGGTGTCGCAACAGGGAAGCGCGCCTCGATTTCGCTCTTGGATCGGCGTCCAGTGTGGATTCATCCAGTCACGGCTCCCTGCCGGCGAAGGCGAACCCCTCCGGGAGACGGCCGGCGATGAGAGTTTCCCTCTCCGTAAGCGCCGCCTCAGTGCGCGCCGCGGCTGTCGAGCCACACGCCCAGTCCCTGGGCGTTGAGTTCGACGTCGGTGCCGTACACGGCCATGACCGCCTCGTCGGAGAGACGGGTGCCGTAGCGGCGCGCCTCCTCCAGTAGCAGTTTGCGTACCCCCTCGTAGAGCAGCCGCGGTCGCTCTTCGCCGGCGTCGGCGACCTCGAGCGCGAGCGCCACGTGGGCGTCGATCAGACGGTGCAGGTCCGCTGTCCTGGCGTGCGGGTGGTAGAGCGCGCTGTAGTGCGTCACATAGACGACGTCGCGCGCCAGGGCGGCGATGCGGTCGATGGAGCGGTGATAGGCCTCGGGCTCGAATTGCACCGGGCTGGTGGTGGGGAAGAGGAACTGCCGCCCGTCCTCGTCCAGTTCGCGGTAGGACAGCCCGAAGGTGTCGCCCGCGAACACGCAGCCCGAACGCTCGTCGTGAACGACGATGTGGTGGCGGGCATGACCGGGCGTCTCGTAGAGGCGCAGCACGCGTCCCGCGAGGGAGAGCTCCAGACCGTCGGGCGCGGGCAGGATGCGCGCCTCCGGGACGGGCAGGATGTCGCCGTAGAGCCGGCGGGCGGTCTCCTCCCCGTAGACGGCGATGGTGCCTTCGACGAGCTTGCGCGGATCGGCCATGTGCCGCACGCCGCGCGGATGGACCACGAGCTGCGCATTCGGCAGAGCCCGCATGAGCGCCCCCGCGCCGCCCGCGTGGTCGAGATGGATGTGGGTGAGGATGACGTAGTCGACGGCTTCCGCGCCCAGCCCCTTGGCGGCCAGTGCGCCGAGGATCGCCGGCACTGAATGCTGGGTGCCGGTATCGACGATCGCCGCCCGCCCGCCTTCGACGATGAGGTGGATGGCGTCGAGCTGCGGACGCACGAAACCCGAATCCACGGCGCTGATGCCGTGCGCGTAATCGATGATCGCTGGCATGCTCTTTCCTCCCGGCAGGTGTTGCGATTGTAGAAGGCCGGGCCGCGAAGCGCGCGGCTGGGTAGAATCCCTTCCTTCCCAACAGTCGACCGCTTCCATGGACATCGCCCAGTTACGCATCGAATACACCCGTGCCGCGCTCGACGAGACCCATGTCGCCGCCGATCCCTACACCCAGTTCTCGCGCTGGCTCGACGAGGCGATCCGGGCCGAGCTGCCCGAGCCCACGGCCATGACGCTCGCCACCGCCGATGCCGCGGGGCGTCCTTCCGCGCGCGTCGTGCTGTTGAAGGGCGTGGACGCACAAGGCCTCTCCTTCTACACCAACTACGAGAGCCGCAAGGGGCAGGAGCTCGCTGCCAATCCCCATGCCGCCCTGCTGTTCTACTGGGCGGAGCTGGAACGCCAGGTGCGCATTGAAGGACGGGTCGAGCGCGTGCCGGCGGAGGAATCGGACGCCTACTACCGCAGCCGCCCGCTCGGCAGCCGCATCGGCGCCTGGGCTTCGCCGCAAAGCCGCGTGCTGCCCAGCCGCGAATGGCTGGAGGAACGGGTGCGGCAGATGAGCGTGGAGCACGGCGAAGATCCCGCGCGCCCGCCGCACTGGGGCGGCTACCGCCTCATCCCCGACAGTTTCGAGTTCTGGCAGGGCAGGCCGAGCCGCCTGCACGACCGTCTGCGCTTCCGCCGCGAAGGCGCCGGCTGGAAGCTGGAGCGTCTCGCCCCGTGAGCGCGGGCGGGCGTGGCGGTTGCTCGGCGGCCCGGCACCGGAAACGGGAGAAGAACGAATGCGCGCAGTGATCGTCGCGGTGCTGGCCGTGGCCGCCATGGCCGCTTTCGCCTACTGGTGGCAGCTCGGACGCCCGGTCGAACTGACCGACGCCGCCGAGGAACGCTTCCAGTGCGTGTCCTACGCCCCTTACCGCCGCCCGGGGCACACGCCGTTCAATAAAGGCTTGGTGATCTCGCCTTCGCAGATCGAGGCCGATCTCGCCATCCTGTCCCGTCACACCGACTGCGTGCGCATCTACTCCGTCGATCAGGGCTTGTCCGAGGTGCCGCGCATCGCGCGTAAGTTCGGCATGAAGGTGCTGCTCGGCATCTGGATCGGTCCGGACGACGAGAAGAACGAACTGGAGCTGGAACGCGCGCTCGGGATCATCAAACGCGACGCCGACGCGATCCGCGCGGTCATCGTCGGCAACGAGGTGTTGCTGCGCAAGGACCAGTCGCCGCGCTCGCTGCGCGCTTACATCGAGCGGGTGCGGCGCGCCACCAATCTGCCGGTGACCTACGCCGACGTGTGGGAGTTCTGGTTGCGCTATCCCGAGGTCGCGGAGTCGGTCTCCTTCATCACCATCCACATCCTGCCGTACTGGGAGGACGATCCGGCGCCCATCGATCTGGCCATCGAGCACGTGGTGGCGGTGCACGAACGCGTGCAGCGCGCTTTCCCGGGACACAGGATCTTCATCGGCGAGACGGGCTGGCCGAGCGCCGGACGCAACCGCGACGGCGCCCAGCCCAGCCGCGTGAACCAGGCGCGTTTCATCCGCGAGTTCATCAACGCCGCGCGCCTGCACCGTTTCGACTACAACCTCATCGAAGCCTTCGATCAGCCCTGGAAGCGTCGCCTGGAAGGCACGGTCGGCGGCTACTGGGGGCTCTACAGCGCCGACGGCAGACAGAAGTTCCCTTTCAGCGGGCCGGTGATCGAACAGCCGGAGTGGCTGCGCGCGGTCGCCGCCGGCGTGGCGGGCGCGGTGGTGCTCCTGCTCGCGGCCTGGTCGAACGGCCCGCGTCCCGGCGGGCTGACGGTGATCGCGCTGCTGCTCGCCGGTTTCGCCTGCGGCTGCACGCTCGCCGGGCAATGGCAGGCGATCGAACACTCCAGCCGCGATTCGCTGGAGTGGTTCGTCACCGGCTTCTATTCGCTGTGCGCGCTGTGGCTGGCGGTCAGGCTGGCGCAGGCGCTCAACCGCTGGTTCGAGATCGGCGCCACGCCGCGCCCGGCGCCTTTCGCTGCGCTGGTACGCTGGTTCGCCACCAACGAGGACACCTACCGGCCGCTGGAACGCTCGCTCGGGCTGCTGCGCACGGTGTTCCTGTTCGGCATGGCCGCGGTCTGCCTGCTGCACGTCTTTGATCCGCGCTACCGCGATTTCCCGCTCGCGCTCTACACCATCCCGGCACTCGGCTACGCGCTGCTCTCCTGGACGGCGCTCGCCCCGCCCCACACGGCCATGCGCGACCGGCGGCCGCACCTGCAGGTCGAGGAACGCTGGATGGCGTACTGGCTGCTGCCGGCGGCGGCTTGGATCGCGGTCTACGAAGGCCCCTACAACCCGCACGCCATGTGGTGGAGCGCGCTATGCGTAGTCTTCTCGCTCGCCGTGCTGCTGCCCGAATTCGTCGCCACGCGCCGGCGCCGTTACGCGGGCCAGCGTCAGCACGCTTAGCAGGAAGCCGATCGCCGCGTAGTCGTAGCAGTACAGCACCAGACCGGCCACGCCGAGGCACGCGCCGGCGAGCGCAAGACCGAAGCGCCGGATGAACAGTGACAGCGCGCCGACGAGCAGCGCAGCGTAGCCGATGCCGTTGAAAGCGAAGCTCGCGATCAGGGCGGCGCGCAACCGGCAGGCGAGCGTCGCCTCGTTGGCGCGGCAGAACTCGCCGTACTCGAAAGGCTCGATCCAGAGGTAGCGGGCAGCCAGCGCCGCCGCCAGCACGACTGCGATCGTTCCGAAGGCCTTGAATCTTCGCATTCTGTCCCCAAGTGTCGCCGCTGCCCGACACCGTTTCTGCGTCGGCGCCATATTTCTGCCACGATTGCGTCCATAGAATACGCGAACCGTCTCGGACGAGACGAGTCGTATGCGCCGTAGGCAAGTTTCCTGCAGCGCTGTGGTCTCGCTGCGTGCTCGGGTTGCGTCCCGCAGGTCAGGGACGCCCACTCTTTTTGCAGCAAGCAATCATTCAACGAGGTTCAAAGCTTGAGCGCACCAAAGTCACGCTCCGCCGTTTCCGTGTCGGCGATTGTCATCACCTTGCTGATCGCCGTCTTGAACGCCGGGTGGTGGGCTTTGAACAATCGCCCGAGCGCCCATCCGGATTGGACGGGCAAGGTGAACGGCCTGGCCTACAGCGGCTTCCAGCGCGACCAGGACCCGACCAAGAAGCGCTTCCCCACGCAGGACGAGCTGGCCCGGGACATGGCGCTGATGGCCCAGGTCACGCACCGCATCCGGACCTACACCTCCACCGAGAATGCCACCGTGCCGTGGCTCGCCCGCGAAGCCGGGCTGAAGGTCACCGCGGGCGCGTGGCTCGACACGCGCGAAGAACACAACCAGGCCGAGATCCAGGCGCTGGTGCAGGCCGTGCGCGAGAACCCCAACGTCGACCGCGTCATCGTCGGCAACGAATCGATCCTGCGCGGCGACGTCGCCGTGCGCGACATGATCCGCTACCTGAAGCAGGTGCGCGGCAAGGTCAATGTGCCGGTCTCCACCGCCGAGCCCTGGCACATCTGGATGCGCTATCCGGAGCTCGCCCGCAACGTCGACTACATCACCATCCACCTGCTGCCCTACTGGGAAGGCGTGCCGGTGAACGAGGCGGTGAACTACGTGCTCGACCGCTACTGGGAAGTGAAGCGCGCCTATCCGCGCAAGAAGGTGGTGATCGGCGAAGTGGGCTGGCCGAGCCAGGGCGACCGCCGCGACGGCGCCGTAGCTTCGGTTGAGAACCAGGCGGCGTTCGTGCGCGCCTTCCTCGAACGCAGCATCGAGCACGATCTGGACTACTACTTCATGGAGGCCTTCGACCAGCCCTGGAAGCAGGCGCACGAAGGCCGCGCCGGTGCCTACTGGGGCGTGTTCCACGCCGACCGCACGCCGAAGTTCCCGCTCGCGGGGCCAGTGGTCTCCGACCCGGTCTGGCCGGCGAAGGCGCTCGCCGCCTCGATCCTGGCGGCGCCCTTCATGTTCTTCTTCGCCTCGCATTTCCGCCGCTTCAAGTTCGCGGGCAAGTTCTTCTACTGCGCGCTGATCCAGGCGGCGGTGACGCTGCTGGTGTGGCTGGTGGGCGTGCCCTTCGAGTTCTATCTCGACTGGCTCGACTGGGCGATGTTCCTGCTGCTGTTGCCGGCGCTGGTGGCGATGATCGCCATCCTGCTCACCAACGCCTTCGAATTCGTCGAGGTGAAGTGGCGCCGCAAGTGGCTGCGCGAGTTCCATCCCATCGAGCGGCCGGACGCGCCGCAGCCGTTCGTGTCGATCCACCTGCCCTGCCACAACGAGCCGCCGGAGATGGTGATCCTGACGCTGGAGAGCCTGAAGCGTCTGGACTACCGCAACTACGAAGTGCTGGTGCTCGACAACAACACCAAGGACCCGGCGGTGTGGCGGCCGGTACAGGAATGGTGCGAACGGGCGGGCGAACGCTTCCGCTTCTTCCACCTCGACAACTGGCCCGGCTTCAAGGCCGGGGCACTCAACTTCGGCCTCACCCAGACCGACCCGCGCGCCGAAGTCATCGGCGTGGTGGATGCCGACTACGTGGTCGAGCCGGAATGGCTGAAGGTGCTCACGCCGCACTTCGCCGAACCGAAGGTGGCCGTGGTGCAGGCGCCGCAGGCGCACCGCGACTATGAGCACAGCCCCTTCCAGCGCATGTGCAACTGGGAGTTCGACGGCTTCTTCCGCATCGGCATGCATCACCGCAACGAGCGCAACGCCATCATCCAGCACGGCACCATGACGCTGGTGCGCCGCCAGGCGCTGGAAGCCACCGGCGGCTGGGCGGAATGGTGCATCTGCGAAGACGCCGAACTGGGCCTGCGCCTGATGAATGCCGGCTACGAGCTGCGCTACGTCGATGCGGTGCTCGGCCGCGGCCTCACGCCCGCGCACTTCAAGGCCTTCAAGTCGCAACGCTTCCGCTGGGCGTTCGGCGCGATGCAGATCCTCAAGCGCCGCTGGAACTGGCTCACCAAGCCCGGGCCGCTCGACGCGGGCCAGCGCTACCACTTCCTCACCGGCTGGTTCTCGTGGTTCGCCGACGCGCTGCACCTGGTGTTCACCGTCGCGGCGCTGCTGTGGACGATCGGCATGCTGAGCGCCCCGCAGTACTTCAACATGCCGCTCGATCTCTTCCTGCTGCCGGTGCTGGGCTTCTTCGTCTGCAAGGCCTTCTTCGGCCCGGCGCTCTATCGCGAACGCGTGAACTGCAGCTGGCTGGACGTGATCGGCGCCTCGGTCGCCAGCATGGGGCTGTCGCATGCGATTGCGCGCGGCATCTTCGCCGGCCTGACGCAGAAGAACGGCACGTTCGTCGTCACCGCCAAGGGGGTGAGCGGCGGCAACTGGCTGGGCGCACTGGCCCCGGCGCGAGAAGAGGCGCTGATGGGCTGCGCGCTCGTGGCGGGCGCCGGGCTCACGCTGGCCACCATGGGCGTGAACCACCGCGAGGCGCTGCTGTGGTCGGTGATCCTGGGCGCTCAGTCGATCCCGTACTGGTCGGCGGTGGTCTGCGCGATCATCTCCGCACGCGACGCCAAACGCAGCAAGCAGGCGAGCGCGCCCAGACTGGCGCCGGCGGCACCGCAGCCCGTGCCCGACAACGTCATCCCCATGCCGAGCCCGGTCGCGGCGCAGGCGGGTACCGGCATGGCGCGCGCCGGCGCGCATTGAAGCGCGTGCCGCAACGGCAAACCGCGGCTCGAGGCCGCGGTTTGTTTTTGCGTGTCCGTCCATGGACAGCACGGCGCGCCTTCCTTAGCATTCCGCCCGGATACCGGGCAGCGGCATATGGCCACATTCAAATCGAGAACCAAACTGCGGCCGTTCTGGGAGCGCGGCTACAAGTCGCACGGCTACTGGGCCGGCAAGAAGAAGCTCGGCGTGGTGCGCCTGCAGGACAACGCCCCGCCGGAGGAGAAATACCGCTGGGAAGCGGGTACGCACGCCGGCTACGCCGCCACCCTGATCGAAGGCAAGCGCGCGGTCGAGGCGGCGGTGCTGCTGGGCATTTCGCAACTGCCGCTGTTCGAGACCGAAGAAGAGCCGCGCTGAAGAAGATGCCGGAGCGGCTGGCGGCGCGCCGGCCTCACACGGCGGACGCGCCTGCGTCACGCCCCGCTCAAAGCATCGGCAGATAGCCCGGTTTAGGCCCGCGCGGGAAAGCCGCGTCGATACGCGCGATGTCGGTCTCGCTCAGCGCGATCCGGCCGCCGCCCGCGTTCTCTTCCGTGTGCTGCGGCCGGCCGGCCTTGGGAATGGTGACCACCGATTCGCGGCGCGTCAGAAAGGCGAGCGCCACCTGACGCGGCGTGGCACCGTGGGCGTCGGCGATTTCCTTCAGCACCCGCCCGCCCTTGGAACGCTCGTCCGGGAAGTCGCCGTGGCCGTAGGGGCTGTAGGCCACCACGGTGACGCCGTGACGTTCGCACCAGGGAATCACCGCGTGCTCGATGGCGCGCTGCTGCAGGTAGTAGAGCACCTGGTTGCAGGCGATCTTGCCGGGACCGACGAGGTCGAAGGCTTCCTGCATGTCGTCTTCGTCGAAGTTGCTCACACCCCAGGACAGGATCTTGCCGTCGCGCTTGAGCTGTTCGAAGGCCTCGAAGGTCTCGGCAAGCGGATAGCTCCCGCGCCAGTGCAGCAGATAGCAGTCCAGATAATCGGTGCCGAGGTGCTTCAGCGTGCGTTCACACGCGGCGATGGTGCCTTTGCGCGAGGCGTTGGAGGGCAGCACCTTGGAGACGAGGAAGACTTCGCCGCGGCGGCCGGCGATCGCCTCGCCCACCACTTCCTCGGAAGCGCCCGAGCCGTACATCTCGGCGGTGTCGATGTGCGTCATGCCGAGATCGAGCCCCCTGCGCAGCGCGGCGACAGCCTCCTTGCGGCTGCCCGTCTCGATGTACCAGGTTCCCTGACCGATGACGGGCACGCTGCGGCCCGTCTGTCCGAACGGATGCTGTCTCATTGTTCTTCCTCGCGTGATCGGGTCGCCTATTATCGCCGACGCCCGTGCGCGGCACCGCGCTAGTTGAACTCGTAGCCCAGGCCGAGCAGCAGTGTGCGGTCGGTACTGGTGCGGCCCGGCGCGGGATCGCTTTCCCAGTCGAGGTTGAGCTGGGCCGTCGCCTTCAATCCGTGAGCGAGCGGCACCCGCACGCCCGTGCGGGTGTGCAGCACCGTGCCCCCGTCCCCGTTCAGGCCGTGATAGCCGTCCTGGTTGTGGAAGAGCTCCAGCGGCAGAGCGAGCAGGCGATGGCTGATGTCGAGCTTCCAGCCGAAGGCCGCGAAATGTTCGTCCTCCGCCTCGTCGTGATCGATGGTGACGTAGTCGAGGCCGCCACGCAGCGCGATCTTGGTCACGTCGGTTTCGATCCACTGGTAACCGTAGCCGCCGCCGATCACGCTGCGGAGCTGGATGTCCTTGAAGCGGTCGCGCTCCAACGAACCCGCCACATAGGCGAACATCTTGGGACGGAAGAACCAGTCGTAGTTGGTGTAGACACGGCCGTTGGACGCCGACACGTAGCCGTTGTCGCGCGCGCGCGTGCCCTCGCCGCCCAGCACGTAGCGCCACATCTTCGCGCGCACCGTGCCTTCGGCGTCGAAATGCAGCTGCTGGTTTTCGGTGTTGCCGCTCGCGTCCGAAAAGGCGAAATTCGCCCGGCCGGTGAGCCGGTAGCCTTCGCCCGATTCTTCGGGCGAGGGATTGATGTAGAGCACCTTGGCGAGATCGAGCGCGGCCCGCTGCGCCTCCTCTTCGTGCGCCGCCCTGGCCTCGGCATCGTGTTGCGCCGCGGCTTCGTGCACCACCACCGCCGCGCGCCCTTCGCCCATCGCCTCGAAGCGCGCGTCGTAGTCGGTGGCGTCGTCCAGGTACACGTTGACCGGCCGGTCGGTGGTCAGGGTGCGCACCGCGCTCCACTTCACAGTGATCACGCCCGCGTAGGGCGTGCTGAACGTCAGATCGTCGCCGCTCTTGTGCAGCACCGTGCCGGTGAGCACATCGCCGTTGACCAGTACCAGCCGGTCGGCCAGGGCGTGCGGCGCGAATGACAGCAGGATACTCAACAAGGCGTATCGCAGGGCGCGTACGGACATACTCGTCTCCGGAACGGTTCACGGCGAACCGCATGTGGCGGCGTGTCGGGCCAGGCCGACACCGCATAACGATCACGATGGATTGTTGCGAGCTGCAAGCCCCGCATGCGCGCGGGCTCGTGATTTGAACGGCCGATGCGTGTGACTACAGCGCCCTTAGGTTACGAACCGCCCCGGGTCGGCGCAACACAGACGCCGCGGGAATTTGAAGCGCTTCACGCCG
>QGUL01000304.1 GCA_003242425.1 Pseudomonadota bacterium
CCCGTTTCGTGGGTCCGGAATTGGTATAAAAGGCCGGACCTGCACCGTACTCGCGCGCCAGGCGAGGCGTTCGAGGCCCGCGTTCAAATTGCGCAGCGCGAACGCCGCGCCGCCGTCTTCGCCGTCCTCGCATTCGAGCACCAGATGCTCGGCAGGCTGTCCGTTGCGCCGGCACAGGAACTCCACGCGATAGGGCGCGAGCAGGATTTCGCGTCTTTCGCGGCGCGCCAGCCGGGCGACCGGTTCAAGCCACGAAGGTGACACGGTTGATTTCCTCCAGGCTGGTCTGTCCCGAGACGGCGAGCTCCACCGCCGCTTCGCGCAGGAAGCGGGTGCCGTTGCGGCGCGCCATTTCCTTGAGCGCGCGGATGGGCGCCCGTTCGACGATCATCTCCCGCAGTTCGTCGTTGAGCACCATCACTTCGGCGATGGCGGTACGGCCCTTGTAGCCCGTGCCCCGGCAGTTGCCGCAGCCGCGTCCGGCGCGGAAGCGCGCCCGCGCGAGCAGTTCGCCATCGATGCGCGAGGCGGCCAACTCCTCCGCGCTGGGGATGACCTCGACGCTGCAGTGGTTGCAGTTGAGCCGGACGAGACGCTGCGCGACCACGCCGTTCAGGGCCGCCGCGAAGCTGTAGATGTCCACGCCCATATGGGTGAACCGCCCGAGCACGTCGAACACGTTGTTGGCGTGCACGGTGGTGAAGACCAGATGGCCGGTGAGGGCGGCCTGGATGGCGATCTGCGCTGTCTCGGGATCGCGGATCTCGCCCACCATGACGCGGTCGGGGTCGTGGCGCAGGATCGAACGCAGGCCGCGCGCGAAAGTGAGGCCCTTCTTCTCGTTCACCGGGATCTGCAGCACGCCCGGCAACTGGTATTCGACCGGATCCTCGATGGTGATGATCTTGTCGCGGCCCTGGTTGATTTCCGAGATCGTCGCGTAGAGCGTGGTGGTCTTGCCGCTGCCCGTCGGTCCGGTGATGAGCAGCATGCCGTAGGGTTCGGAGGCGAGTTTGCGCACGATCGCGCGCGCCTCCGGGTCGAAGCCGATGCTGTCGAGCGTCAGGCCGCGAACCTCGTCCGCCAGTTGCTGCTTGTCGAGGATGCGCAGCACCGCGTCCTCGCCGAAGATCGAGGGCATGACCGAGACGCGGAAATCGATTTCCCGGCCGCGCACGCTGACCTTGAAACGGCCGTCCTGCGGCACACGGCGCTCCGAAATGTCGAGCTCGGCCATGACCTTGATCCGCGAAATGACCTGCTCCGCGAGCTCCAGCCCCGGCAGGCTGCCGATGTACACCAGCACGCCGTCGATGCGGTATTTGATGGCGAGGCCGGTCGGGCCGGTTTCCAGATGGATGTCGGAGGCCTGGGTCTTCAGCGCGTCGTACAGGGTCGAGCGCACCAGGCGCACGACCTGGCTGGTGTCTTCAGTGATGCTGAGGAAGGACAGATTTTCGATGCCCGAGGCATCCGCGGCGACGCTCATTGCCGCGGGCAGGATGGTCTCCACCGCGGACAGCGACTCTTCCTGACGCGCAAGATAGGCGGCGACGTCGGCGTGATGGGCGAGCACCCAGTCGAACTCCTGTTCGATCCGCTCTTCCGCCCAGGCGATGTGCTCGACGGCGAAGGGATCGGCGATCACCAGCCGCAACCTGCCCGCGTCGTCGCGGAACAGCAGCATCTGCGCGCGCAGCGCTTCGGGAAAGGGCAGCAGATCGAAGGCCGGCGTCCAGCGGTGCAGGTCCTCCATGCCGGCGACGGGATAGTGCAGCGTCGCGCCGAGACGGGCGGTGAACACCTCCGGCGGCAGGCCGGAGAGCTCGTCCAGCGCGGCGGTGACCGTCGAACCGCGGCTGGCGGCGAGCTTGCGTGCTTCGGCGATTTCCTCGGCGCGGAAGGCGACGAGCACGTCTTCGGCCATGTTCATTGCAGGCTCCCCGCCAGTTCGAAGATCGGCAGATACATCAGCACCACGATCGCGCCGATCACCACGCCGATGAGCGCCATCAGCAGCGGCTCGAAGAGCTTGGTGAACCAGTCGATCCAGCGCGCGAGTTCCTCGTCGTGGAAGACGGCGATGCGTTCCATCATCTGCGCCATGTCGCCGCTCTTTTCGCCGACCCTAAGCATGCGCAATGCCACCGGCGTGGCCAGACCTTCGGCATCCATCGCGGCCGAGATGCTCGTGCCTTCACGGATGCGCTGGGTCGCCGCGCCGAGGGAAGCGCGCATCGCCGCAGGCAACAAACCTGCCACCATGGTGAGGGCGGGCACCAGCGGGGTACCGCCGCGCAGCAGCATGCCCAGCGTACGGTAGAAACGGGCGAGCTGATAGACGCGCATGCGGGCGCCGACGCTGGGGATGCGTTGTGCGAGCCGCGCCAGCAGCGCCGGGGCGCGCATGAAGAGGTAGATCGTGCCGGCGACGAGCGCCGTCGCGATGGCGAGCACCGCGCCGCCGTGGGCGTTCAGCAGATTGCCCCAGTCGATCAGCAGACGGGAGAGGAAGGGCAGCGACTGCCCGGAGTCGGCGTAGATGCCAGCGAAGCGCGGCACCACGTACCCCAGCAGGAACAGCGTCACCAGTCCGCCCACCGCGATCAATACCGCCGGATAGATGGAGGCGCTGACGATTTTCTTGCGCACCTGGTCGATGCGCTGGTGGTAATCGATATAGCGCGCCAGCGCCTCGGGCAGATCGCCGGTGCGCTCGGCGGCGCGTACCGTGGCGACGAAAAGTGTCGGAAAGCTTGACGGATGGGCTTCCAGGGCTTGCGAGAAGGAACGGCCTTCGAAGAGCGCCGCGCGTACGTCCATGAGCAGCTTGCGCGCTTCCGGCCGCTGCTCCTTCTCGATCATGGTTTCGATCACTTCGACGAGCGACAGCCCGGCGGACAGCAGCGCCAGCAGTTCCTGCGCGAAGAGCAGCAGCGGGAAGGATTTGCGCAGCGAAGGCAACGCCCAAGCGCGCTTGCTGCGCACCGACAGTACGGCCAGCCCCTGCGCCTGCGCCATGGCCAGCGCGGACGCTTCGTCGGCGGCCTGCACGGACAGGTTGACCAGTCCCGGGGACCCCTTCAGCCCCCGGATTCGGAACTGCAAAAAGGCCCTTTCCCGCCTGGT
>QGUL01000305.1 GCA_003242425.1 Pseudomonadota bacterium
TAGGGGTTTGTTACGAGGTCCGGGGGGGGCGTTCCGGTTCGTCCTGGCCGCGGGGGCGTGGCCCTATCGCTGGCGATGCTGGTCGCGGGCTGTGCCGGATGGGCCGGGCTGGCGGCGCTCGATGCACGCCGGCACCAGGCCGTACAGGCCGCGCGCAACGCCGAAGCCCGCCAGCGGGTGGCGCAAATCGCCGAACGAACCGGCCAGGCGCTGGCGGAATACGCAGGCGAGTTCGGCGCACAGTGCGACGCTGTGAAGGCCGAACTGGCTCAGCTGGAAGGCATCCTGAGCGACGCCATCGAAAAACTGGTGAGCAGCTTCAATTCGCTGCACAGCCACAGCGTCAACCAGCAGAACGTCGCCGTTTCCATCACCCGCGGCGAGCTGGCCGACGGCAAGAGCGCGAACGCTGTCTCGCTCGACCGCTTCATCAGCGAAACCTCCGAGACGCTGCGCAGCTTCGTCGAGGCGATGACGGAGAACGGCCAGACGGCCGCGACGCTGGTGGCGCGCGTGAGCAGCATCCGCCAGCAGGTCGACCGCATCCTGTCCGTGCTGAGCGAGATCGAAGGCATTTCCAGCCAGACCAACCTGCTCGCGCTCAACGCCGCGATCGAGGCGGCGCGCGCCGGCGAGATGGGCCGCGGGTTCGCGGTCGTGGCCGAGGAGGTGCGCGCGCTCTCCGACCGCACCAAGGATTTCAGCGCCCAGATCCGGGACGACATGGAGCGCATGCATGCCTCCATCCAGGAAGCCGAGCGCGACATTCACAAAATGGCCGCCCGCGACATGGACGCGGCCATGGCGAGCAAGCAGCGGGTCGATCAGACCATGGGAGAAGTGCAGCGCGTCAACGCGACCATGGAACGCCACGTCGAGGAGCTGGGGCAGATCGCCCGCGCCGTGGAGGCCGACGTCAATACGGCGGTCACCGCGCTGCAGTTCCAGGACATGGCCGCGCAGTTGATCAACCACGCGCGCAAGCGCGTGGCGGAGATCGAGGCAAGCCTCGCGGATGTAGTGCGCCTGCCGGAGACCTTGACCCGCGTCGCCGAGTCCATGGAAGACGACCAGTCGCTGGCCCAGGCCTATGCCGTCATCGAGCAGATGCACGCGCGCCTCGGGGAGATCCGCAACCGGACCGCGCGCAGCCCGGTCCGGCAGGACGAGATCGCCAGCGGCGAAGTGGAGTTGTTTTGAAGTACCGAAAGGAATCGCAATCAGAGCAGGGGTGACATGAGTAAGACCATACTCGCCGTGGACGATTCGGCCTCCATCCGCCAGATGGTGGCGTTCACACTCAAAGGTGCAGGCTACAGTGTGATCGAGGCGGCCGACGGCGAAGAAGGTCTGGCCAAGGCCAAGACCGCCAGCGTCCATCTGGTCCTGACCGACCAGAACATGCCGAAGATGGATGGCCTGACCATGATCAAGGCGCTGCGCGCCATGCCGCAGTACGCCGCCACGCCCATCCTGATGCTGACGACCGAATCGAGCGACGCGATGAAGGCGGCCGGCAGGGCTGCGGGCGCGACGGGCTGGCTGGTGAAGCCTTTCGATCCGGCCAAACTCCTGGAAGTGGTGAAGAAAGTGATCGGCTAGGGAGCGCCATGAGCAGCCTGCGGCCAGGTGAGCCGTCCTCCGTGGATATGCGCCAGTTCTATCAGGTGTTCTTCGAGGAGGCTCAGGAACACCTGACGGAAATGGAGAGCCTGTTGCTGTCCATCGATCCCGCTGCCGCGACCACCGAGGAGCTCAACGCGATCTTCCGGGCGGCCCATTCCATCAAGGGCAGCAGCGGCACCTTCGGTTTCACCGACATGACCGAAGTGACCCACGAACTGGAGTCGCTGCTCGACAAGGTGCGCAAGGGCGAGTTCACCCTCACGCACGAGATGGTGGACGCGCTGCTCGCCGCCGGCGACGTGCTGAGAGCGCAGCTCGCCTATCATCGCGGCGACAGCGGGGAAGTGCCGGATACCTCCGCGATTTGCGAACGCATTCGCGCGCTGCTGCAAGCGCAGACGGCGCAGCATGCGCCTGCAACCGAACGGGTGCGTGAACTGCTCGTCAGCTTCCCGGTCCTGGAGACGGTGGACGATGCGGCGCTCGCCGAGGTGCTCGACATGCTCGGCGCCCTCGGCACGGTTATCGGTACGCCCACGCAGGACGACGGACCGATGCGCCGTTTGCGTTTCCGCACCGCGGCGGCCGAAAAGCAGATCCGCAACCTGTTCGCGCTGATCTGCGATCCCGATGCCGTCCTCATCGAACCGGTGCAGGAAGACGCGGCCGACGGCAGTTACGGTTTCTTCGACGCGGTACCCGCGTCCGCGGCGGAAGGCGAAGCGGCTTACGGCTTCTTCGACGACGCGCCGGGCACCCCGGCGGCAAAGGCGGTCGAGGGACAGGACTACGGCTTCTTCACCGACGTGGCGGGCGCGACGGAAGCGCCCGCGGCGGAAGAAGCGCCCGCGCCGCAGCCGCCGGCGCCTGAAGCGGCGCCCGGTCCCATGCCCTACGGCCGCCGCGCGACCGACCTGCCCGACGCCGACGGCATGCGCGCCGGCCGGCGCGAGACCGACAAGATCGTCTACAGCGCGGCCGCCGAAGCCGCGTCCATCCGCGTGAGCGTGGAGAAGGTCGACCAGCTCATCAACCAGGTCGGCGAACTGGTCATCACGCAGGCGATGCTGGCACAGGCGGTGTCGCAGCTCGATCCGGTGGCGCATCAGGCGCTGTTCAACGGCCTGGCGGACCTGGAGCGCAACACGCGCGATCTGCAGGAATCGGTGATGTCGATCCGCATGATGCCGATCGGCTTCGTCTTCAAACGCTTCCCGCGCATGGTGCGCGACCTGGCGGCCAAACTGGGCAAACAGGTCCAGCTTCACATGGAAGGCGAAGCGACCGAGCTGGACAGAGGGCTGATCGAGAAAATCGCCGATCCGCTCACCCACCTCATCCGCAATTCGGTCGACCACGGCATCGAGGCGCCCGAACAGCGCATCGCTGCGGGCAAGCCGGCGCACGGTTCGATCACGCTTCGCGCAGCCCATCAGGGCGGCGGCACCCGACTCAGGGGGTCGACCACGGCAAAGGCCCCCACCCCAAAAAA
>QGUL01000306.1 GCA_003242425.1 Pseudomonadota bacterium
GGAGCAGGAGCAGTACAAGCAGTTCTACATGCACCGCACCGGTCACTGGCTCGGCCTCGACGTGCACGATGCCGGCGAGTACAAGCAGGGCGGCGAATGGCTGCCGCTCGAGCCGGGCATGGTGCTCACAGTGGAGCCCGGCTGCTACGTCCGTCCCGGCGAAGGCGTGCCCGAGCAGTACTGGAACATCGGCATCCGTATCGAAGACGATGTGGTGGTCACCGAATCGGGCTGCGAAGTCATCACCGGCGGCGTACCCAAGACGGTCGCAGACATCGAGGCGCTGATGCGCGATGGACGCTGAAGCTTTCCATTGCGACGTGCTGATCACCGGCGGCGGCCCCGTCGGCGCCGCCCTCGCGCTCGCACTGCGCGGCTGCGGACTCGAAGTCAGGCTCGTCGAACCGCAGGAACGGCGCATCGACGGCCTGCGCCCCATCGCGCTGTCGCACGGCAGCCGTCTGATCCTGGAGCGCCTGGGCGCCACTGCGTTGAAAACGGCCACACCGATCTCGACCGTGCACGTCTCGCAATCGGGCGGTTTCGGCCGCACCCTCATCACCCAGGCCGACATGCAGGTGCCCGCGCTCGGCTATGTGATCGATCTCTCGGTGCTTGCCGCCGACCTCAAAGCGCGCGTCGCGCCCGAACACGTCGTCGGGCGGGTGGTGCGCCGGGAAACGGATCGCCACGCCGCCGTCGTCACGCTCGACAACGGCACTCGACTGCGCGCGCGATTGTTGGTGCTCGCTGACGGCGGACAGTCCATGGGTGACGAATGGGCGTTGCGCGATTACGGCCAGTCGGCGATCGTCGGCCTGGTGCGCTGCGAAGCTGCGCAGACCGGCACCGCATGGGAACGCTTCACGCCCGACGGTCCGCTCGCGCTGTTGCCTTTCGATGACCGCTACGCGCTGGTCTGGACGGTGAAGCGCACCGACGCCCCCGCCCTGCTGGCGCTGGACGAGTCGAGCTTCCTGCGGCGGCTGGAATCGCATTTCGGCAGCCGACTGGGGCGTTTCGTGGAAGTGAGCGATCGCGCCAGCGTGCCGCTGCTGTTGCGCTACCGCACCAATCCCATCGCCGCCGCACGCACCATCGTCGTCGGCAACGCCGCGCAGACGCTGCATCCCGTTGCGGGTCAGGGTTTGAACCTCGGCTTGCGCGACGCGATGGACCTGGCCAAGCTGTTGCGCGCAACGCCGCGCGAGCGTCTCGGCGAAGCGGAAATGCTGGCCGCCTATCGCACACGGCGAGGCCTCGACCGTCACGCGACCATCGGCCTCACCGATACGTTGATCCGGGTGTTTTCGAACGACGACGGTGCGCTGCGCTGGGCGCGCGGCGCTGCGCTGGCCGCGCTCGATCTCATTCCGCCCGCACGCCGGTTCTTCGCCCGCCGGATGATTTACGGCGCGCGTGCGCTGCCGTGATAGACACCCGTTTCACTACACGAGATCAAACCAAAACAAGCGCTTGTCCGCTGTCGCCATGCGCGACGAATGCGCATGCGCCGCGACATGCGACCAATAGTAGAAAATGCCGATTTCCACCCCTTTGGATTGGGGTTAGAATCGCGCCCTCCCTTTGATCAGTCTCCCTTCGCGACACTCATGCAGATCGGCGCTCACGTGCTGCGGAACAACTTGTTCGTCGCGCCCATGGCCGGCGTGACGGATCGGCCGTTCCGGCAGCTCTGCAAGCGTTTCGGCGCCGGCCTCGCCGTGTCCGAGATGGTGACGTCGAATTCGCTGCTCTACGGGAGCGAAAAGACGCGCCGGCGCGCCAATCACGAAGGCGAGGTTTCGCCCATTTCGGTGCAGATCGCCGGCGCCGATCCGCAAATGATGGCCAATGCCGCGCGCTACAACGTCGAACGCGGCGCCGAGATCATCGACATCAACATGGGCTGTCCGGCGAAGAAGGTCTGCAACGTCATGGCCGGCTCCGCCCTGCTCAAGGACGAACCCCTGGTGGGCCGCATCCTCGAAGCGGTCGTCAAAGCGGTGCCCGTGCCGGTCACGCTCAAGATCCGCACCGGCTGGGACAAGAACAACCGCAACGCCGTGACCATCGCCCGCATCGCCGAGCAATCGGGCGTGCAGTTGCTCGCCATTCACGGCCGCACCCGCGCCTGCGGCTACAGCGGCGAGGCCGAGTACGACACCATCCGCGAGGTCAAGCAGCGTACGCGGCTGCCGGTCATCGCCAACGGCGACATCACGACCCCCGAAAAAGCGCGCCAGGTGCTCGAGTACACCGGCGCCGACGGCGTGATGATCGGCCGCGCGGCGCAGGGCCGGCCCTGGATCTTCCGTGAAATCGAACACTATTTCCGGACCGGCGAGCTGCTGCCGCCGCCCCTGGTCTCGGAAATCCGCGCGGTGCTCGTCGAACATCTGCACGAGCTCTACGCATTCTACGGCCGCGAGACCGGTGTCAAGGTGGCACGCAAACACATCTCTTGGTATACGAAAGGTTTGCACGGCTCGGCAGCATTCCGTCGCGAGATGAATCAGCTCGCCACGTGTGAAGAGCAGCTCGCGGCAGTCGAGCGATTCTTCACCGAACTCGAACAACAAGATCAGCGACTGAGATACGAGGAGGCCCTGGTGGAGGAGGCGGCATGAAACAAGCCAGCGAACTGAGCGATTGCGTGCGCAAATCGCTGGAGCGCTATTTCAAAGACCTGGACGGCGAGAAGCCGCGCTCGGTCTATGAAATGGTGTTGAAGCACGTCGAAAAACCGATGCTGGAAGCCGTGTTGCATCGCGCCGAAGGTAACCAGACCGTGGCCGCCGAAATGCTGGGCATCAACCGCAACACGCTGCGCAAGAAGATCCAGCAGTACAAGATCAAGTTCTAAGCCCGCGGCGCGCGCGCCGCGGGCATCGCAACCCGGGACGAATCATGAACATCCGCGTGCGACGCGCCCTCATCAGCGTTTCGGACAAGCGCGGCGTGGTCGATTTCGCCCGCGCCCTGCACGAACTCGGCGTGGGCATTCTTTCGACCGGCGGCACGGCGCGCCTGCTCGTCGAGGCGGGGCTGCCCGTCACCGCGGTCGAGGACTACACCGGCTTTCCGGAAATGCTCGACGGCCGGGTCAAAACC
>QGUL01000307.1 GCA_003242425.1 Pseudomonadota bacterium
GCTGCGAGCTGGCGGGCTGCGCGCTGATCGGCGGCGAGACCGCGGAGATGCCGGGCATGTATCCCGAAGGCGAATACGATCTCGCCGGCTTCTGCGTGGGCGTGGTGGAGAAGGACAATCTCATCACCGGACGCGACATCGCCATCGGCGATGCCGTGATCGGCCTCGCCTCGAGCGGCTGCCATTCCAACGGCTATTCGCTGGTGCGCAAGATCCTCGAGCGCGTGAAGCCCGATCTCGATGCCGACTTTCACGGCCGGCCGCTTGCCGACGTGCTGCTCGAGCCCACGCGCATCTACGTCAAGCCGATGCTCAACCTGATGAAACAGGTCAAGGTGAAGGGCATCGCCCACATCACCGGCGGCGGCCTGATCGAGAACGTGCCGCGCGTCCTGCCCGAAAAGGTCTATGCGGCGATCTTCTCCGCCTCCTGGCCGCGTCCGCCCGTTTTCGACTGGCTGCAGCGGCACGGCGGCGTTGCCGACGAGGAGATGTACCGCGTCTTCAACTGCGGCATCGGCATGGTGGTGATCGTGGCGCAGGAGGACGCGGACCGCGCGATGAAAATCCTCAGCGACGCGGGCGAGACGCCCTATCGCATCGGCAGCATCGAATTGCGCAGGGAAGGCGTCGCGCCGACCGTCGTTTACTGATCAATTGCTGCCGCGCATTGCGCGGCAGCGCATCTGCTTACCCGATAAACAGGCATCCTTCGCGGCGATAAACCGTAGCCGACGTCTCCACGGAGATTCGAGCCGCCGGTTAAATGGCTCAAGCCGCGCGCCGTTGCGCCGCGCACTTCGGGCAGCTCACGCCCACCACATAATCCGGCGATTGCTGGTCCTCGGGCGTGAGGACGGCCTGGCAGGCATAGCATTGCGTGGTGGCGGTTTCGCGCAATTGCGGGTCCAGCGCCACGCGCTTGTCGAACACGAAGCATTCGCCGCGCCAGTGCGCGCCGCCGCAATCCTCGAAGTATTGGAGGATGCCGCCGTCGAGCTGATAGACCTCGCGGAAGCCCAGCCGTTGCATCAGCGGTGCGGCCTTTTCGCAGCGGATGCCGCCGGTGCAGAAGGTGACGACGGGCTTGTCGCGCCAGTCCTCCAGGCGCTTCTCCACTTCCGCGGGGAATTGGGAGAAGGAACGCAGCCCCAGTTCCTGAGCGCCTTCGAAAGTGCCGACAGCGACTTCGAAGGCGTTGCGCGTATCGAGCAGGACCACCTCGCGGCCCTCGTCCAGCCACCGCTTGAGCTCGCGCGGCGCGATGCGCGGCGCCGGCTGTTGCGCCGGACGGATCTCGGGACGCCGCATGGTGATGATTTCGCGCTTGATCTTCACCAGCATGCGGTTGAAGGGCTGTTCGGCCGAATAGCTGCGCTTGACCGGCATGCCGGCGAAGCGCGGATCGGCAAGCAACTGCGCGAGAAAGGCTTCCAGCTTTTCCGGCACGCCGGCGAGGAAAAGATTGATGCCTTCCGGCGCGAGCAGGATGGTGCCTTTGAGCGCCTGCGCCGCCGCGGCCTCGCGCAATTGCGTGCGCAGCGCGGGCAGATCGTCCAGGTCGACGAATTTGTAGGCGGCGACGTTGAGGATGGACATGGCGGGCTGCGAAGCGAAAGGGAAAACGTGAATTCTAATGCGCGACGGTGCCGGAAAGGCGCGCCATCGGGACGGAGACGCGGGTGCAGCGGGTGCTAGAATTCCGCCGCGCCCGGTAACGGGCGCGGATCGATGCACAACGCATCGAGGTCTGCGTAGAACAGCGCCGCCGTCACGGACGCGGTGACCCGAACAGAGCGCCATGTCGGCTCCTTCCTTCGTTCATTTGCGGTTGCACAGCGAGTATTCGGTCGTCGACGGCATCGTGCGCCTCGACGACGCGGTCGCGCAGGCCGCCGCCGACGGCATGGGCGCGCTGGCGCTCACCGACCTGTCGAACATGTTCGGCATGGTCAAGTTCTACCGCGCCGCGCGCGCCAAAGGCATCAAGCCGATTCTCGGTTGCGACGTCTGGATCACCAACGACGCCGAGCGCGACAAGGCGCACCGGCTGCTTTTGCTGGCGCGCAACCGCAACGGATATCTTCGCCTGTGCGAGCTGCTGTCGCGCGCCTGGCGCGAGAACCAGCACCGCGGCCGCGGGGAAATCCACAAATCCTGGTTCGAAAACGGCGGCGCCGAAGGGCTGATCGCGCTCTCGGGCGCGATGCAGGGCGACGTCGGCGCGGCGCTGCTGCAGGACAACTTCGAAGCCGCGAAGCGGCTGTGCGCCGAGTGGTCGCAGTATTTCCCCGGCAGCTATTACATCGAGCTGCAGCGCGCGGGCGTGCCCGGCACCGAGCGCTATATCGAGAACGCGGTGCAGCTCGCGGGCGAGCTCGGCCTGCCGGTGGTGGCCACGCATCCGGTGCAGTTCCTGCGCAGGAACGATTTCCGCGCCCACGAGGCGCGCGTGTGCATCGCCGAAGGCTATGTGCTGGCCGACCGCCGCCGGCCGCGGCTCTACACCGAGGAGATGTATTTCAAGTCGCAGGCGGAAATGGCGGAGCTCTTCGCCGATCTGCCCGAGGCGCTCGCCAACTCGGTGGAGATCGCCAAGCGCTGCAACCTCACGCTGACGCTCGGCAAGCCCTGCCTGCCGTATTTCCCCACGCCCGACGGCGTATCGCTCGACGAGCACCTGGTGAACGAGGCCAAGCGCGGCCTCATGGCGCGGCTGGAGAAACTCTATCCCGACGAGGCCGAGCGCGCCGCGCAACTGCCCCGCTATCTGGAACGGCTGGAGTTCGAGACCAGGATCATCATCCAGATGGGCTTCTCCGGCTACTTCCTGATCGTCGCGGACTTCATCCAGTGGGCGAAGAACAACGGCGTACCGGTGGGGCCGGGGCGCGGTTCGGGCGCGGGCTCGCTGGTCGCCTACGCGCTCAAGATCACCGACCTCGATCCGCTCAAGTACAACCTGCTGTTCGAGCGCTTCCTCAACCCGGAGCGGGTGTCGATGCCCGACTTCGACATCGACTTCTGCCAGGACGGGCGCGACCGCGTCATCCAGTACGTGCGCGACAAATACGGGGCCGAGTCGGTGTCGCAGATCGCCACCTTCGGC
>QGUL01000308.1 GCA_003242425.1 Pseudomonadota bacterium
CGGACCCGACAGCCGCCGGCCGGTAAATTACGAACGCCGCCACCGCATGCTGCGCGAATTGCAGGCGATGGCGGAGCGTCCGCAACTGGCCGAAGCGGTGCGCAGTCTGATCGAGCCCGCGCACATCCACGACGGGCGCGCCAAGCTCTGGGTGACGTGGCGTGCGCTCGGCCTGCGGCGCGAACGGGAGGCGCTGTTCCGCGACGGCGACTATCTGCCGGTGCAGGCGCTAGGCGCGCGCGCCGCGCACGTGCTCGCCTTTGCCCGCCGTCTGGGCGGTCAGGGCGCGATCCTCGCCGTCGGCCGGCTCTACGCTTCGCTGGGCCTCGAGGCGGGCGAACCGCCGCTCGGCGCGGCGGTATGGGGCGACGGCGGCCTGGACGCGGGTTTTCTGCCCGAGGGCGTACGCTTGACCAATGTGCTCACGGGAGAGAAGCTAGCGCCGCGCGACGGCATGCTGCCGCTCGCGGAAGTGTTCGCCCATTTCAACGCCGCGCTGCTCGTCTACGGCTAGCGCGCGGCCCGCCGCCGCATCATGCAAATCAAGCCTGCAGAAGCCGAGCTGCTGGAAAACTGCCGCCAGCGTTCCATCGAGCTGCTCAAGCGCAATCTGTCGCCGGCCGGCGTGCTCGCCGCCACGCCCGGGGCGCGCGCGGAGTCGCGCAGCTACACGGCGATCTTCGCGCGCGATGCCGCGATCTGCGCCCTGGGCATGGCGCTCTCGGGCGACCCGGTGCTCGAACGTGAAGCGTCCACCGCGATGCTGACGCTAGCGGAGCACCAGGCCGAAAACGGCCAGATTCCCAAGTTCGTCGACGTGCGCCGCAGCGAGGCCGATTTCTGGTACGTGGGCTGCATCGACGCCACGCTGTGGTGGCTGATCGCCGTGGCGATGCTCGACGAGCTACAGGGCAGCGCCTTGCGCCGGCGGCTGCGCGCGCACGTGGAACAGGCCATCGTCTGGCTGCAATGCCAGGAACACCAGCGCTTCCGGCTGCTGCAGCAGAACGAGGCGAGCGACTGGGCGGATATCATGCCGCGCTCGGGCTTCGTGCTCTACACCAACGCGCTGTGGTACCTGGTCAAGCGGCTCTACGAGCTGCCGCACGCCGAAGCGACGCGCGCCAACGCCAACCACCTGTTCTATCCCTTCAGCGGACATCTCGCCGAATACCGCCGCGCGCGGCTGCTGTCGCATTACTCGCGCCGCAACGCCAGGAACCGCGACCTCTACCTGAGCTTCGTCAACTTCGCCTTCTACGGCGACGAAGGCGACGTGTTCGGCAACGTGCTGGCGATCCTGTTCGGTCTCGCCGACGAGTCGGACGCGCATCGCGTCATCAAAGCGCTCGAGCGCGCCAAGGTGCACGAGCCTTATCCGGTGCGCGTGGTCTGCGATCCCATCCTCGAAGAGAGTTTCCTGTGGCGGCCGTACATGTCGCGCCACCGCCAGAACTTCGCGTGGCAGTATCACAACGGCGGCATCTGGCCTTTCGTCGGCGGTTTCTGGGTCGCCGCCCTGGTCGCCGTCGGCCGGCGCGACGCCGCGCAGCGCGAGCTGGTGAAACTCGCGCGCGCCAACGAACTGGGCGGTTGGGCGTTCAACGAATGGCTGCACGGACAGACCTGCGTGCCCGGCGGCATGGACGGCCAGTCGTGGAACGCGGGCGCCTTCCTGTTCGCATGGCGCGTATTGCAGACGGGCGCGCGCTGGTTCTAGTGTTGGACCGGCGTTATCTGCGCGTTATGCTGTCGGCCCCTCGCAGCCGCGCGACAGCACGGGTATGGTGACGAGCGCCGGTTTGCGGCACGCAAGACAAGGTGAAACCGATGGAGTGGTGGTCGCATATCGCATGGCAGATCGTCCTGGCGTACGTGCTGCTCGGCGTGGTCGCCGGCTTCCTCGCCGGCCTGCTGGGGCTCGGCGGCGGCGGGATGATGGTGCCGATCCTGGCGTGGCTGTTCCTCGAGCAGGGCTACCCGCGCGAGCATTTCGTGCACATGGCGGTGGCCACAGCCATGGCCACGGTGATCTTCACTTCGGTGTCGAGCGTGCGCGCCCATGCGCGCCGCGGCGCGGTGCGCTGGGACCTCGCCAAACCGATGGGCCTGGGCATGCTGCTGGGCGGTTTCCTGGGTTCCCTGGTGGCGGGGCAGTTGTCCTCTTTCGGGCTGGCGCTGTTCTTCGCCGTGTTCATCTATCTCATGGCCACCAACATGTGGTTCGACCGCAAGCCCGCGCCCGGTCGCACGACGCCGGGTTTCGCGGGCCTGATCGCGGTCGGCACGGTGATCGGCCTGCTCTCGGCCATGATCGCCATCGGCGGCGCGATGATGACGGTGCCCTTCCTGGTGTGGTGCGCGGTGCCCATCATCCAGGCGGTCGGCACCTCGTCCGCGATCGGTTTTCCGGTCGCGCTGGCGAGCACGGTCGGCTATGTGTGGACGGGCATGCGGGTGGAAGGGCTGCCCGCCACCGCCGTCGGCTACGTGGACGTTCCGGCGCTGCTCTGCATCGTCGCCGCGAGCGTACTGCTCGCGCCGGTCGGCGCACGGCTCGCGCACCGCATGCCCACGCGGCTTTTGCGGCGGATCTTCGCCGTGTTCCTGTTCCTGCTCGCCACGCGCATGCTGATGATGATCTGGTGAGGATCAGGGTTTGGAGAAGCGCTCGCGCAGCGCCGCCTTCTGCACCTTGCCCATGGCGTTGCGCGGCAGGCTGTCGACGAAATGCACGCGCTTGGGCACTTTGTAGTTGGCCAGGCGCGGCCGTAACGCATCGATGATGCCGCGTTCGTCCCAGCGGTGGCCGTTCTCGCAGACCACGGCGGCGACCACCGCTTCGCCGAAATCGGCGTGCGGCACGCCCACCACCGCCGATTCCACCACGCCGGGCAGCGAATCGAGCACCAGCTCCACTTCCTTGGGATAGACGTTGTAGCCGCCGGTGATGATCAGGTCCTTGGCGCGGCCGACGATGGAGAGATAACCGTCTTCGTCCCACTGTCCGATGTCCCCGGTGCGGAACCAGCCGTCCTCGTAAACCCTGTCTCTTATAACAATCTAACGCTCCCACCGAAAGGAAAAGGAAAAATACCGGGGGAG
>QGUL01000309.1 GCA_003242425.1 Pseudomonadota bacterium
CCCGGTTCCGTGTGCGGGGGTGTATTTGGGGTGTTTTGCCGGGCCCGTGATCGGCCCGTCGGGGTTGATCACGCCCTTGCCGTCCTTGAGCAGCGCCACCGCGAGGTGTACCGGGACGTTGACCGCCTCGGGGCTTTCCACCTTCTCGCCGAACACGAGCTGGTTGAGGATGAGCTGGTTGTGCGCGGTGAGCTCGCCGTTCTCGATGCGGTACTGCACGTCCATGCTGAGCTTGCCGCGCTCGATGGGATAGCCGATGTAGCGTACGGCGTAGGGCGACAGCGGCGGCAGGTTCACGCCTTTGGCGGCGGCCTGGATGTCGAGGAACAGGCTCTGGCCGAGCGGGTTGATGAGCCCGGAGACCGTGACCGGTGCGACCTTGTCGATTTCGCCCTGCAGCTCGATGCGGCCCGCCTGCTCGGGCGTGAGCCGGCCGATGCTGCCCTGCAGCGAGGCGATCTGCGCGCTGTAGTTGGGCTTGATGTAGAGATCGCTGAAATCGAGCTGCCCTTCGGCGAGCCGCACCTCGCCGATTTCGATGCGCGGCTTGGCTTGCGGCACGGGCGCGGAGGCGGCCGCTTGCGCGGGCTGTACGGCCGCCGGTTCGCTCTGCGCAGGCGCTTCGGCTTCGGTCTGCGCCGTCTGTGCGACCGGGGCGTCGTCGGCAGTTCCCGGCTGCGGCGGTCCGAATACGCGCTGCAGATTGAGCGTGCCGTCCGCCTGCAGCACCAGGCGCAGATAGAAATCGCGCAGCGACACGGCGCCTATGCGCACCAGCATAGGATCGCTCTGCAACAGCGTCTCGCGCAGTGCCAGCGCGCGCCAGCGCATGAGGTCGCGGCGGCTGCCGCCTTCGCGCGCGCTGAAATCCGTGACGGCGATGCGACCGGCGAAGCGCAGCGGCGTACGGCCTTCGCGGTCCGTGCGCATGAGCAGGCGGCCGCGTGCCTGCAGCGCGCCGCGCGTGATGTCGAGCTCGATCTGCGAGGCCCAGTAGGGTTTGAAGGGCAGCAGCGGGATGCCGGCGGCGCGCAGCCGCCATTCGAAACCGAAAGGCGAAAGGGTCAGCGGGCCGACGAGCGACAGGCGTCCCGATTTCCCGACCGTGGCATCGACCGCGAGTTGCGGCGCGGCCTCCGCGGTGTTGGCGAGATCTTTCAGCTCCGCCTTGATCTCGCGCAGTTGCACCGACACCGGCTGCGCCGGCGTGCGGTCCTCGTAGTGCAGCGCCGTCCGTTCGAGCGCGATACGGCCGATGCGGTAGTGCCAGGGCGCGGCCTCGGGCGCCTGTTCCTGCGCGGCTTCGGCCGCGGCCTGCGCCGCGAGGCGGGTGAACCCGCTCAAATGCCAGTCGCCGTCCGCCGTGCGCAGCACCGTCGCCGCCACGTCCTGTCCCAGCACTTCCTCCACCCGGATGTCGCGCTTGGCGAGATCGAGCCGCGCATTGCGCACTTCGACGCGGCCGGCGCGCCAGCGGTCCTGGCCGGCGGCGGTGTGGATGCGGGTGTCGCGCAGGACGGCGTTGAGGTCTTCGACCGCGATTTCCGTTTCGCCGTCTTCGCCGCCGATGCGATAGCGGCCTTCGCCCGTGAGCGTGCCGTCCGCGAGCCGGCGCTCGTCGCCCAGGTAGGGCTGGAAGCGCGGCAGGGCGATGTCGGCGAGCTCGAAACGGCCCTTCATCGCGAACGGTGCGAGCGCCAGTTCGCCCTGCGTCTGCAGCGAGCCTTTGTCGAGCCGCAGCCGGGCCTGGAAGCTGCCGGGCGTGCGCTCGAGATTGCCGATACGCTCGGCATCGACGCTGATGCCGGCCAACGCGGTTTTGAAAGCGGCGGGTGCGGCGTAATCGAGCACCTGCACGTTCCCGTTGCGGACCTGCAATGTCTCGACGGCGTAACGGAAAGGCGCGGTTTCGGTCTCGGCCTCGCCGGCGCGCGGGGGCTTGCCCGTGTCGAGCGGCAACAGCAGTTCCAGGTTCAAGCGCCCGCCGCGGAAGCGCGTCAGTTGCACTTGCGGCGCCTCGAGCTTGACCGCGCCGAGCCGCAGCGTGCGTCCGACCAGGTCCAGCTCGCGCAGCTCGACCTCCAGAGCGTCGAAGGCGAGCATGGGTTCGTCGTCGTGCTGGCGGATCTGCACCTTGCGCAGCGCGGCGGTGCCGGCAAGGAGCAAGGTCGCCGGCGCCTCTTCACGCAGCACCATGCGCACGGTCAGCCGGGTGTCGAGCAGGCCGGAAACCAGCGCGAAGCGCAGGGGAATGGGCGAGTAGTCGAAGTATTGCGGCAGTTCGACGCCTTCGAGATCCAGATGTAGCGTCATTTCACGCGTGTCGGCGAAGGGCTTCGCCTCGCCGCGCACGGCGAAGGGCGCGCCGTTGACGACGGCCGCCAGTTCCGGATGGACGAGGATGTCCGTCGCGTAGGGCAGGTTGGAGAGGAAAGGGATGCCGATGCGCAGTCCGCGCACTTCGTGCCGCTTGTTTTCGGCGCGGTCGTCGAAGTCGATGCGGCCGTCGAGCAGCTCGATGTTGTTGAGCGAGTAGCGCAGGGGCTCGGCCGGTTCGTCCGCGTCCGCGCTCCATACGTACCGGTCGATCACGTCCTGGAAGTTGTAGCGCCGGTCCTCGTTGCGCACCAGGTGCAGGAAAGGCCGCTCGATGCGGAGCCGGTCGACCACCGGGACGAGGCGGAACAGGGAGGTCGAGGAAAGATTCGCGTAGGCTTCGTCGAGACCCGCCACGGCTTCGCCGTTCTCCGCGGCGAGGATGCGCAGGCCGCGGACGCGCGCGGACAACGCGAAGGGATTGATGTAGAGGGACTCGATCCGGACCGGACGCTGCAGGGCATCGCGCAGCGCCTGTTCGATGCGCGGCTTGGCGAACCAGGGCAGGGCGAAGAAGCCGATGAGCGCGTAGAGCGCGACAAGGCCGGCGAGCCACAGCGCGATGCGGCGGATGCGGCCGGTGCGGAAGAACGGACGTAGCGCAGCCATGCAAGCGAGCTTAGCAGCAGGCGCGCGCTTTTGTGCGCATCGGCCGGCCGCAGCGCCTCAGCGCGCGCCGGTACCGGCGGCCCGCACGTCGGCCGGTACGAGGGCATGGAGCTCGCTGC
>QGUL01000310.1 GCA_003242425.1 Pseudomonadota bacterium
CGTCACAGCTGCCGCCACAGTTTCTTGTCGGCATAGCAGTCGAGCGCGCGGCGTACCGCGGCGAGGAAGGCCTCCGGGCTCGCTTCGCGGCACAGGCACCCGGTGGCCTGCGCCGCGCTTTCCGGGGTGCCGTCGTAGTCCTCGATGGTGTCCACCAGCCCGCCGGTGGCATTGGCGACGGGCGGCGTGCCGTAGCGCTGGCTGTACATCTGATTCAGCCCGCAGGGCTCGAAGCGCGAAGGCATGAGGAACATGTCGGCGCCGGCTTCGATGAGATGCGCGAGCTTCTCGTCGAAACCGATCTTCAAGCCGATCGCGCGCGGATGCGCGGCCTGCAGCGCGAGCAGCCTGTTCTCCAGCTCCAGCGAGCCCGAACCGAGCAGCGCGAACTGCACCGGCGTGCCGCCGTGGACGAGGGTTTCGGCGACCTCGGCGATGAGGTCGAAGCCCTTTTGCAGCGTGATGCGGCCGACGCTGCCGAGCAGCGGCACCGCTTCGTCCTGCGGCAGCCCGAGCCTTTTCTGCAGCGCGAGTTTGTTGAGGGCTTTCGCTTCCAGACGGTCGCTGTCGTAAGGCGCGGCGATGAGCGGATCGTCGGCCGGGTTCCACGTCTGTATGTCGATGCCGTTGAGGATGCCGTATAGCACGGCGCGCCGCGCGTGGAGCAGGCCGTCCAGCCCGAAGCCCAGCTCCTTGTCCTGGATTTCGCGCGCGTAGTTCGGACTCACGGCGGTGATGGCGTCGGCGCAGGCGAGCCCGCCCTTGAGGAACGACACTTGCCCCCAGTATTCGACGCCGTCGAGCGTGAAGCTCGACTCGGGCAGGCCGAGCGCGTGCAGGGTCTGCGCGGGGAAGATGCCCTGGAAAGCGAGGTTGTGGATGGTGACGATGCTCGCGACTTCCGCCGGCGGGCCGTAACGCAGGTAAACAGGCGCGAGTGCCGCCGGCCAGTCGTGACAATGCAGCACCTGCGGCAGCCATCCGTCGGCGAGCCCGGCGCGGCAAAGGTGCGCGGCCGCGTGCGAAAGCGCACCGAAGCGCAGTGCATTGTCGGGCCAGTCGCGTCCGGTCGCGTCCAGATAGGGGCCCGCCTCGCGGTCGTACAGCGCCGGCGCGTCGAGCAGCAGCAGCCGCACGCCGTTTTTGAGCCGTGTTTGCAGCACACGGCAGGCGGGCAGCTCTCCGTGCGCAGGCACTTCGGCGACCGGCGACGCGCCTGCCGTCAGCGCCTGCATGGCCCGATACGCGGGGATCAGCAGCGCGACCTCGCAACCCAGCCTGGCGAGCTCGGGCGGCAGCGCGGCCGAAACATCCCCCAGGCCGCCGGTTTTGACCCAGGGGGTGCATTCGGGCGTGACGTAGAGGACGCGTAAGGTGCTCATTTGGCGAAAATCAAGATCGAAGGGGCCTGCGGGCGTAGCATAGCAGTCCTCGTCAGGCTTTTCGGTACGACAACATGAGAAACGCCGTGCTGGCCGCCGACATCGGCGGGACCAAGACCTATGTTGCCCTGGCCGAACCGCAGGACGAAGGCGTGCGCATGCTGCACGTCGAGCGCTATGCGAACGACGAATACGGCGATTTCGACGCCATTTTGCGCCGCTTCGTCGCCGAACACGCCGCGGGACGCGAGATCCGCTATGCGGCATTCGGCGTGGCGGGGCCGCGCGAAGGCGAGCGCGTGCGTCTGACCAACCGGCCCTGGCTCATCGACGCCGCGGTCTGCTCGGCCATCCTGGACGGCGCTCCGGTGCGGCTGATGAACGATTTCGAGGCCACCGCATACGGCGTGGAAGTGCTGGGTGAGCCGGACGTGCTCACCCTGCAGCGCGGCGAATTCCGCCCGCGCGCGCCGCAAGTCGTGCTCGGTGCGGGCACGGGTCTGGGCGTCGCCTATCGCCTTTGGGAAGGCGGCTGTTACCGCGTGGTTCCCAGCGAAGGCGGTCACGCGGGCTTTGCGCCCGCCGATTTGCGGCAACTGGAGCTGTGGCGCTACCTCCACGAACGGCTGGGCCGTGTCGAGGCCGAGCACGTGGTCTCGGGTGCTGGCATCGCGCGCATTTACGCCTTTCTAGGCGGCTCCCCGGACATCCCTCCGGCGGAAGTTTCCGCGCTGGCGCTGGAACATGAGGACAGCGTTGCGCTCGAGGCATTGGAAATCTTCGCGTCCTGTTTCGGCGCGGTGGCCGGCGATCATGCGCTCGCCGTGCTCGCCTACGGCGGCGTCTTCCTTGCCGGCGGCATCGCGCCCAAAGTACTCAAGCCGCGACAGGCAAGCCGCTTGCTTACCGCCTTCAACAGCAAGGGCAGCTTCAGCGGCATCGTCGAACGCATTCCGATCCATGTGGTGTTGAACGAACAGGTCGCGCTACTCGGTGCGGCGCTCGCCGCGGTGCGGGACGTGGCAACGTAGCACCCTTGCACCTCGACAAGACAGGAGTAGCAGACCATGGCCGAACCCCGGAATCCTTCCCAATCGCCGAAGCCCGCCGAGAAAACGCGTTCGGACGCTTCGGCATCGTCCGCCGCCGAAACCGATGGCCGTCTGTCATCGACCGAGGCGGCGAGCGACGCCGCCGTATCCGGACCGGATCAGGCCGCGCAAGGTGATCGCGCAATCGGTGCCGATACCGGCCGCGTCTACGCGGGCGACGGCACTTCAGCAGGCGACACCGTCTCGCCCGTGCCGCGCGGATGGGGCAGCGGACACGCCGTCGCGATGCACGATACGCGCGGCGATTCCCGCTTCGTCGCGGAACCGCACGATCACACCATCCACTGGCCGAGCGGCGCCGTTTCGCCGCAGGAACTGTCCCGGATGATCGCCGAAGCGGCATACTTCCGTGCGGAGCGCCGCGGCTTCCACGCCGGTTACGAAATCGAGGACACTGGCTGGGAGCCGAAGCAGAGATCAAAGCGCGCCTGCGCGAAATCGAGCAGGCTGCGCGTGTAGGAACGCCTGGAGGCTGAGCGTCTGGAGGTGAACGGACGAATGAGCGACACCGAACAGCTCACGCAGCGCGCGCCGCAGGGCGCGCGCTTCAGGCCACAAGCGCAAACCCGCCCCCTGCGGGGGGGGGAACCGCCCGGAGGCGAA
>QGUL01000311.1 GCA_003242425.1 Pseudomonadota bacterium
TGAGCGAGGAAGGCACCCCAAAGGCCTGCCCGCGCTCGAAACCGCCATCGCCACCGCGGAAGGGGGTCCGGAGGCCCCGCCCCAAACCCACGGCGAAGTGGCGGTCAAGGCCTGGGAGTCGCTGTCGAAAATCACCGGCCGCGACCATACCCACCTCGCCAAGCCCAAGGAGGAAGAGAAGATCCGCTTCCGCGACATCCAGGCCCAGCCGCGCAAGATCATCAGCTCGCCGATCTGGTCCGGCCTGGAGTCCGAGCACGTCTGCTACAACGCCGGCTACACCAACGTCCACGAGCTCATTCCCTGGCGCACGCTCACCGGGCGACAGCAGTTCTACCAGGACCACAAGTGGATGCTCGGCTTCGGCGAAGGCCTGTGCCTGTACCGGCCGCCGGTGGACACCAAATCGGTGACGCCGCTGCTCGGCAAGCGCTCCAACGGCAACAAGGAAGTGGTGCTGAACTTCATCACCCCGCACCAGAAGTGGGGCATCCACTCCACCTACAGCGACAACCTGCTGATGCTGACGCTCTCGCGCGGCGGCCCGATCGTCTGGCTGTCGGAAGCGGACGCCAAGGCCGCGGGTATCGTGGACAACGACTGGATCGAGCTCTTCAACCTGAACGGCGCGATCACGGCGCGCGCGGTGGTGAGCCAGCGCGTCAATCCAGGCATGTGCCTCATGTACCACGCCCAGGAAAAGATCGTGAACGTGCCCGGTTCCGAAATCACCCACGCGCGCGGCGGCATCCACAACTCGGTGACGCGCGTGGTGGTAAAACCCACGCACATGATCGGCGGCTACGCCCAGCAGAGCTACGGCTTCAACTACTACGGCACGATCGGCACCAACCGCGACGAGTTCGTGATCGTGCGCAAGATGAACAAGGTCGACTGGCTGGACGAGCCGGCCGCCACGCAGGCCGAGGTGTAACGGAGAGCGTCATGAAGATCAGAGCCCAAATCGCCATGGTCCTGAACCTGGACAAGTGCATCGGCTGCCACACCTGTTCGGTGACCTGCAAAAACGTCTGGACCTCGCGCGAAGGCATGGAATACGCGTGGTTCAACAACGTCGAGACCAAGCCCGGCATCGGCTATCCCAAGGAATGGGAGAACCAGGAGAAGTGGAACGGCGGCTGGGTGCGAAAGCCCAACGGCCGCATCGAGCCCAGGCAGGGCAGCAAGTGGGGCATCCTCGCGCGCATCTTCGCCAACCCCAACCTGCCGGAGATCGACGACTACTACGAGCCCTTCACCTTCGATTACCAGCACCTGCACAACGCGCCGGAGATGAAGGCGGCGCCGGTGGCGCGGCCGCGCTCGCTCATCACCGGGCAGCGCATGGAGAAGATCGAATGGGGGCCGAACTGGGAGGAAATCCTGGGCGGCGAGTTCGCCAAGCGCAGCAAGGACGTGAACTTCGAGAACGTGCAGAAGGAGGTTTACGGCAAGTTCGAGAATACCTTCATGATGTACCTGCCGCGCCTGTGCGAGCACTGCCTCAACCCGGCCTGCGTCGCCTCCTGCCCCTCCGGCTCGATCTACAAGCGCGAGGAGGACGGCATCGTGCTCATCGATCAGGACAAGTGCCGCGGCTGGCGCATGTGCGTCTCGGGCTGCCCGTACAAGAAGATCTATTACAACTGGGCCACGGGCAAGGCCGAGAAGTGCATCTTCTGCTACCCGCGCATCGAATCCGGGCAGCCGACCGTCTGCTCCGAGACCTGCGTCGGCCGCATCCGCTATCTGGGCGTGCTGCTCTACGACGCCGACCGCATCGAAGAGGCGGCCAGCGTGCAGGACCCGAGAGAGCTCTATCGCGCGCAGCTCTCGATCTTTCTCGACCCCCATTCCAGGGCGATCCAGGAACGCGCCCGCCAAGACGGCGTGCCGGACGCGTGGATCGCCGCCGCGCAGGCCTCACCCGTCTACAAGATGGCGATGGAGTGGAAGGTCGCGCTGCCCCTACATCCGGAATACCGCACTTTGCCGATGGTGTGGTACGTGCCGCCGCTCTCCCCCATCACCGCTGCAGCGAACGCGGGCGAGATCGGCATGTTCGGCCAGCTTCCCGACGTGCGCTCCTTGCGCATTCCCCTCAAGTACCTCGCCAACCTGCTCACCGCGGGCGACGAGAAGCCGGTGGTCGACGCGCTCGAACGCATGCTCGCCATGCGTGCCTTCATGCGCGAGCGCCACGTCGAAAAACGCGAGAACACCGAAGTGCTGAAACAGGTGGGCTTCACCGTGCAACAGGTCGAGGAGATGTACCGTTACATGGCGATCGCCAACTACGAGGACCGCTTCGTGGTGCCCTCCACGCACCGCGAGTACGCGGAAGACGCCTTCGACCTGCGCGGCGCCTGCGGCTTCTCCTTCGGCAACGGCTGCTCGGACGGAGTCAGCGAACCGGGCCTGTTCGGCGGCAGGAAGCGCAAGACCATTCCCATCAAACAAGCGGTCTAGGAGGCGAGCATGCGCATCCTCAAAGCCCTCTCCGCCGTACTCTCCTATCCCACCGAGGAACTGGTGGCGGCTCTGCCGGAGATCAACGAGGTGCTGGCACGCGAAGCGCGCCTTCCCGAGCTCGTGCGCGTGCGGCTGATCGCGTTGACGGGCGAGTTGCTTACCAGCGATCTACTCGACATCCAGGAGCGCTACGTCGGTCTGTTCGACCGCGGCCGCGCCACCGCCCTGCATCTGTTCGAACACGTACACGGCGAGTCGCGCGATCGCGGCCAGGCGATGGTCGATCTCAAGGAGCTCTACGCCCGCGCGGGCTTCGAGCTTACGGCGCGCGAGCTGCCCGACTACCTGCCGGCGATGCTGGAATTCCTCAGCCATCGTCCCTACGAGGAAGCGCAGGAGCTGCTCGGCGATTGCGCGCACATCCTGCGCGCAATCGGCGAACGCCTGCAGGCGAGCGGCAGCCGCTACGCCGCGGTGTTCGCCGCGCTGCTCGCATTCATCGGCGCGGAAGGCCTGAACCCCGACGCGCGCCCGCAACCGCAACCCGAACAATCGCTCGACGAGGAATGGGCCGAAGCGCCCGCTTTCGCCGGTGCGGCCTGCACCGCCGGCCGGACACCC
>QGUL01000312.1 GCA_003242425.1 Pseudomonadota bacterium
GTGTCCCAGGGAGAGGGCCCGCGGGTGTTCCGAAGGGTTTCCTACTTCCCTGCCGGGTGGGCGCGGTGGGACCCCGGGGCCTGACTGGAAGACTGGCTTTACGCCGAGCGCAAGGTGGACGAAATGCTGCGCGGCGGACGCACCCCGGAATGAGGCAACGCCCCATTTCAGCGATCGCCGGATGTGCCGCGCTTCTGAAGGTGCAGCACAGGACGGGTACGTCGTTTCGGCGCGCCCGCGCCTCCCATGCCGTACGACGCGACGGGCAGGCGTGTCCCGGACGCTCGCCACGCTTTTCGTTGACGAACCCCGGTCGTAGCCCGCACACGCATGCCGGGTTCAAGCGCCGGTTCTGCGTTTGCGTATTGCGGCCTTGACGCTGTCCACGACGCCGGTCTGGGTGGGATAGAAATGGTCGGCGCCGATCTCGTCCATCGCGCCGGTCCGGCGCAAAGTTTCCTGTGCCGCGGGATCGAGACGGTAGAAGTAGAGCGCGCCGCCGAGTTTGCGCCGCCTTCGCGCTTCCTGAGCCAGCATCTGCGCGCCCGCCGCGTCGATGTAGTGGATGCCGCGCGCGACGATGAGCACGTCGACGTGCGCCGGATTGTCGCGGTCGATGCGCATCAGCGCCTGTTGGATGTAGCTGGCTGCGCCGAAATAGATGGCGCCGTTGATGCGCACGATCTTGAGTGAAGGGCAGTCGGGCACGATGCCGTCGCCGTCGACGAAATGGGTGCTGTGCGGATCGGGATGCGGCAGCGCGGGCGTGACGCTGGGCCGCGAGGTGTGGTAGACGAACACCGCGAGCGACAGAGCCATGCCGATGAAGATACTCACGCGCAGATCGACCAGCGTGGCCGCGAACGTGACGGCGAACACCAGCGCTTCCATCCGCCCGGCGCGGAAAATGGTCCTGATCTGCGGGACGTTCACCAGCCCGATGGCGACGATGAACAGGATCGCCGCCATGGACGGAATGGGCAGGTAGCGCGCCAGCGGCGCGAGCACGAGCAGAATCGCCACCAGGAACAGCGCACCGAAGATCGCCGACAGCGGCGTTTTCGCGCCGGCCTCGTAGTTCAGACCCGTGCGGTTGAACGAACCGCTGGAAGGGTAGGCGGAAAAGAAACTGCCGACGATGTTCGCCAGTCCCTGGCCGATGAAGGTCTGGTTGTTGTCGATCACCTGGTCGGTGCGCAGCGCGATGGCCCGCGCGATCGACACCGCTTCGGTGAGCGAGAGCACCGTCAGTACCAGCGCGCTGAGCAGCAGGGCTTCCACCGTTTCGGCGGAAAAATGCGGCAGCGACAAGGGCGGCAGGGCTTGCGGAAGCGCGCCGACGGTGCGGACGCCGGCGGCGCCCTCGCTCAGGCGATCGAGCAGCGCGGCGCCGATGCTCCCGGCGAGGATGGCGACGATCATGTACGGCGCGCGCGGCCACAGCCGCCGGGTGAGCAGACCGGCTGCGAGCGTAAGCATGCCGACCGTCGTGGCGTAGGGATCGATGCCGCCGAGTTGCCGCGCGAAGCTCTGCAGGAGATCGACCAGCGACAATCCGCGCGGCATGTCGAGGGCGAAGAAGTTGCCGAGCTGGTTGCAGAAGATCCACACCGCCGCGCCGCTCACATAGGCGGTCACCACTGTCTGCGACACGAAATTCACCAGTACGCCCATGCGCGCAAGGCCCAGCGCGAGCTGGAAGATGCCGGTGAGCAGCGCGAGCGTCAGCGCCAGACGGATGTACTCGGGCGAGCCGGGCACGGCCAGTCCGCTCAGCGAGGCGAACACGATCAGCGAGCCGGTGGTGCTCGGCCCGGTGACCAGATGCCAGCTCGAACCGAACAGCGCCGCGACGATGGCCGGCACCATGCAGGCGTACAGGCCGTATTCGGCCGGCATGCCGGCGATGGTGGCGAAGGCGACGCCCTGGGGGATGAGGATGATCGCGCCGGCGAGCCCGGCGACCAGATCGGCGCGCAGGGTGCGCGCATCGACCATCGGCCACCAGTGCAGAAACGGCAGCAGGCGCTGCCAGCGCTGCGCGGAGGACGGGGAAGGATCGGGCGTGGTCATGGGGCCGGAGGCGAAAGCGCGTGTGTTCTTCTTGTCGATCGGTACGAGGGCGCAATGGTAGGCGATCGGGCATGCACGGTCATCCGCCTGCCCGCAGCCGGTTCTTTGACGTGGCGCAAGAGTCCGTCCGCCCGTCCGTTTAGGATGGGATCGTAGTCAACCGAAAAAGGGACGTGCACATGCAAAAGCCGCTGCAGATCACTTTCCGCGACATGGAACCGTCCGAGGCGCTGGAGGCGCGCATCCGCGCCAAGGCGGGCAAGCTGGACCAGATTGAGCACCGCATCACCGGCTGTCACGTCGTCGTCGAGCGGCTGAGCGCGCGTCACCGCAGCGGCAACGACTTCGCGGTACGCATCGACTTGCGCGTGCCCGGCCGGGAAATCGTGGTCGACGGCGTGCGGCACGAGGACGCCTACGTTGCCGTGCGCGACGCCTTCGAGGCGGCCACGCGCATGCTCCATGAGGCGGCCCATACCGGCCGCGACGCCCTGAGGGAGGTGCAATCATGATCGCCGGTCCTACAGCCGCGAAGGCAATGCGCGCCGTGGTGATCGCCATCTCGGGTATGAACAACGCCGCCGTCGCGCGCAGCGTGCGCAGCGCGCTCGAGCTGATCCGGGGCGTGCAGGACGTCGAGGTGCGTCCGCAGAGCGCCGAGGCGCACGTGCGCTTCGATCCGGAACTGGTGGACGACTGGCAGCTGTGCCGCGCGGTCCAGGCGGTCGGCTGCCGGGGAGAGCTGCGCACCTGAAGGGGCGTGGCGGCGCGGTTGTCGCGCGCCGCCGCGGGCTTCACAATGCCGGTTTTGGCGTTTGTGAAGCAACGATGTCCCGCATTCTAGCGACCTACCGCGTCCAGGCCCGGGCCGCGGAAATCGAGGCAATCGCCGCCGCGCTCGCGCTCGAGCAGAGCGTGGAGACGCCGCGCGACGTGGTGCGCGACCCCTTCGTGCGCGACGAGATCCTGGCGCGCGTGGAGCGCATCCG
>QGUL01000012.1 GCA_003242425.1 Pseudomonadota bacterium
GAAGGCCTCCAGCAGGAAGGCGATGAACATGGTCGGTTCGCGGCCGATCTTGTCGGAGATCCAGCCGAAGAACGGACGCGTCACGCCGTTCAGCACGCGGTCGATGGCCAGCGCGAAGGTCAGGCAGGGCAGCGTCAGACCCAGGATGGTGATCGGCACGTCGGCCACGCCCCAGTCCTTGGCGATCGAGGCGAGCTGCGCGGTCGCCATCAGGCCGCCGCCGGCCACCATGACGAACATGAAGTACATGACCCAGAACACCGGGGTCTTGAGCACCTCGGACGGCTTGTAGTTGCGGCTGGTCTGCTGAACCTCGGCCTTGACCTTCTTCGCGCCTTCGTCTTCCTTCGGCGCGCTCAGCATCAGCGCGCCCAGGATCACGATCAGGCCCTGACCCAGACCGAACCACAGGAACGTGGCTTCGTAGCCGCTTTCCTTGATCATCCAGGCGATGGGCATGATGGTCAGCGCGGAACCCGCACCGAAACCGGCGGCGGTGATCCCGGCGGCCAGGCCGCGGCGGTCCGGGAACCACTTCAGCGCGCTACCCACGCAGGTGCCGTACACGGCACCGGCGCCGATACCGCCCAGGGCAGCCGAGAAGTAGAGAATGGCGAGCGAGTCGGCATAGGCGTTCATCGCCCAGCTGATGCCGCACAGGATGCCGCCCACCAGCACGACGATGCGCGGGCCGAACTTGTCGACGAACCAGCCTTCGATCGGCACGAGCCAGGTCTCGGCCAGCACGAAGATGGTGAACGCGACCTGGATCGCCGCCCGTCCCCATCCGTATTTGTTGTCGATCGGCTCGACGAAGAGCGTCCAACCGTATTGCAGGTTGGCGATCATCGCCATGCAGACCACGCCAATGAAGAGTTGCCCCCACCGTCCGCCGATCGGTGCAGATGCCCCGGAGACGGTAGAGGAGTAGGTTTGACTGCTCATTTACAGCTCTCTCCGCATTGCTTGCACAACGAAAAAGCGACCGCCCAAGCGTTCGACGGCCGCCCCATCCACTGCTTGAGACCCGATTGAATTAAGTACTTTTAACGGGACATAAACTGCGGGCGGAATTTTGCGCGGCGCGCTTCGGCGCCAACAATCGGGGATTTCCGCACTTGACTTCCCAATCTCCCTACAAGTGACTAAGGGGACGGAGCACAGGCGTCCGCGCACTCTCGCGCGCGAGTCCGGACGCGCAGGAACGCTTTTTCAGTGCAGTCAAACAACTATGCGAACGGCGCCGCCGCGGGCGTCCGGCTTTGGCGTGCGTGGAGATAAAAAACGTTGATGCGTGTATTTGTGTCGCGCCGTCCCGACAGCGCGTGTGGACAGCGCGCGATCGCGCTGTCGGCGCGATCGCGCGGCTGAATGGGAACGCGGGCTCAGTCCTTGCGGATCGCTTCGACCGGCGAATAGATCCTCACCTCGTCGCCCACCGCGGGAATCAGCTTCGTCATGCCGAACTCGCTGCGCTTGATGACGGTGGAGATGTCGGCGCCGCAGGCCTCTTTCTTCAACATCGGATGCGGCTTGCAGGTGAAGTTCTCGACCTTGAGCTTCACGGGTCTCGTGACACCGAGCAGCGTGAGATGTCCTTCGGCGCCCACGACCTTGTCGCCGTCGAAGATGAGCTTGTTCGACTTGAAGGTGATGGTCGGATGCCTGGCGGTGTCGAAGAAACCTTCGTCCGCCATGTGCTCGTCCCAGGTTTCGAAGCCCATGTCGAGCGATTCGACGTCGATGGTGAGCTCCACGCTGCCCTGCTTCGCCTCGCGGTCGAGCACCACCCTGCCCTCGGTCTTGTTGAAGCGGCCGCGCTGCGTCGAGAAGCCGAGATGGTTGACCTCGAACACCGGAAAAGTATGGCGCGGGTCGATGTTGTACTCCACCGGCGCGGCCATGGCCGGCGCCGCGAGCGCGCCTGCGACAAGAACGGATGCAAGGGTTTTCTTCATCGAGTTCTCCTTTGACGAACGATCACTATCTGGGTTTCAGCACGAGCCGGAAACGCACAGGCACTTCGTCGGCCACCACCGAAGTGTCGGACCAGGCACCTTCGCCGATGCCGTACTGCGTGCGCAGGATGGGAATGCTGCCTTCCAGCACGGCCTCGGTGCCCTCGGTCCCGTAAGTGAAGGGCACGACCACGTCGCGGGTCCTGCCTTTGATGCTCATCTTGCCGCGCGCCTCGAAACGGTTGCCGCCCAGAGCGCGCACACTGCCCGCTTCGGCGACGAAAGCGGCGACGGGGAAGCGCTTCACGTCGAACCAGCCTTTGCTTCTGACTTCGTCGTTGGCGTCCTTGCTGCCGGCGTCGATGCTGTCCACTTCCACTTCGATGCGCGCCCGTCCCGTCTCGGGACGCTGCGGATCGAAACTGACGTCCACCTTGTAGCGCTTGAACTCGCCCTCCACCGGCACCCCCATCTGCTTCGACGTGAAAGCGATGCGGCTGCGCTCGGGAACGAGCAAGCCGTACTCCGCGGCCGAGACGAAGGGCGCGCACAACGACAATACGAGAACGACGATACTGCGTTTCAACACGATGACTCCTGTTTCACCCAGGACATGCGATCCAGCGTGCCGTCCCGGTCGATCCACTGATGCTTGAACGCCGCGAGGATGTGTCCGGCGACCAGCGCCATGAAGGCGTAGTTGAGATAACGGTGCACGAGCTTGAGCGCATCGCCCAGCGCCTCGTTCTTGTCGAGCAGATCGGGCAGGGGCAACACGCCGAACCACACGGTGGTGAAGCCGTAGGCCGAGCTCATCAGCCAGCCGCTGAGAGGCACGGCGAACATGAATCCGTACAGCAGCAGATGACCGGCGTGGGCCGCACGCCGCTGCCATGCCGGCTGGCTCGCGGGCAAAGGCGGCGGCGCGTGCCGCAGGCGCCACAGCAGACGCAGCAGCGCGAGCGCGAACACCGTGACGCCGGCCCACTTGTGGTAGCTGTAGAGCTTCAGCTTGGTCGGCGACAGTGGCAGATCGGCCATATAGAGGCCGAGCGGGAACAGACCGAGCACCAGCAGCGCCACGAGCCAGTGCAGCAGCACTGCGGTGCGCGTATAGCGTTCGACGCTCATGAGGCAGTCACCGTCCGGCGCTGGATGCGACCTTCATTTTCTTTGAACGATCCGCTCATATCCCCGACTGTTTTCTCATCCGGCGCACCGCGACATGTTAGCTTCATTCCGCGGAGCGGATGTGGACGTCTTTTGAATGAGCTCATCGAAATCTTTGAACGACCGCCTCCCACGCGGCACGGGTGAGCGCGTGGACGAGGCACTCGTCCGTGCCGAGACGCCGGCGCTCCAGCGGACGGAAACCGAAACGCCGATAGAAGCGATGCGCGCGCGTATTGGCGGCGAGCGGATCGACCACGACGCGCTGCGTGCCGGACGCATCGAAACAACGTTGCAAAGCCTGCCGCATCATTTCGCTGCCGTAGCCGCGCCCCAGCTCGCTTTCGACGCCGATCCACAGATCGATGGCCAGGGTGCCTTCCGGCACCTCGCCCCAGTAGCGTGTCGGCTCGCGCGCCGCATCGAGAATCTGCACGAAGCCGATGGGTCGTCCGTTGCGCTCGGCGATGAACCGGGCGCACCAGTCTTCGCATCGTCCCAGTTCCGCCTCCCATTGCCAGTCCTCGTCCGACTTCGCGGCGAACACATGCGGCTGCGCATCCCAGTGACGCAACAGCGGCGCATCGGCGGCCGTTGCCGGCCTCAGCACCAGGCTCATGGACCCCCCTCATAGGGCTCGCCCCGCCACTGCACCAGGCAGAAGCCGTTGCCGAAAGGGTCAGCCAGCCGCGCGAGCCTGCCCCAGGAATAGTCGTCGATCCGGCCTTCGAGCGCGGCACCCGCTCCGGTCGCGCGTGCCACGGCCGCCTCGATATCGGGCACTTCGAAATCCACGTGCACGGGCGTCCAGTGCCGCGCGTACCGGCGCATCCCGCCCCCGGGCACGGCGGCCGAACCCTCCTCGGCCTGCAGCAGATAAAGACGCGAGGAGGCGCCGGTCAGTTCCGCCACGGTGGCATCGAACAACAGGCGGGCGAGCTCGAGCGGCAGCGCGGCGGTGTAGAAAGCGATGCCCCGCTCCAGATCGGGTACATCGATGTTCACGAGCATTCGCACGATGCTTCTCCCGCCGGCTAGGGTTGAAGTTCGACCAGCCGTGCGGTGACGTCGCCGCCGTCGATCAGCAGTTCGCCCGCCACGACCGGCAGCGTGAAGCGCCGCGGCCCGGCGCTGCCCGGATTGACATAGAGCACGCCGCCGCGTTCCTGCACCAGAGGCTTGTGCGAATGTCCCGACACGACCACGCGCACGCCCGCCGCCACCGGATCGATGTCGAGCAGCGCTAGATCGTGCAGGAGGCAGATCGACACTTCGCCGATGCGCAGGCGCTCGGTTTCGGCGAGGCCTTTCGCCCAGGCGCCGCGGTCGTTGTTGCCACACACCGCGGTCACCGGCGCGATGCGGCCCAGTTCCTCCAGGATGGACGCATCGCCGATGTCGCCGGCGTGCAGGATGCGGTCGCTGCCGCGCAGAAAGGCGAGCGCCTCGGGCCGCAGCAGACCGTGCGTGTCGGAAATGAGGCCGACGCGGATCATGGCCGGATGCCTAGCAATTGCAGCGCCGCCCGGCCGAGCGCCTCGCGCCTGGGTGCGTCCGCCGCCTCGCGGATGCCGAGATCGAGCGCGAAGCTGTAGATCCCTCCTTCCCGCTCCACCCAGCCGCCCCACCAGCCCGGCCCCGGTTGGGGCGCATTCACCCAGCCGTAGTGAAGCTTCATGGCTTCCTCCGGTCGACCGTGCGCGTGCACTCAACGCATGGCCGGCGCGGGTTGCAGCATGGCGACCCGGTTGCCTTCGGTATCGAGGAATACGGTGTAGGTGCCGACGTTCGGAATCTGCATCGGGTCCATCAGCACTTTTCCGCCCGCCTCGCCTACGCGCCGCATCGATTCCTCGATATTCTCGACGCGGATGACGACCTGCGTCACGGCCGTTCCTTCCGGACACGCCTTGCGGTCGTAGAAGCCGCCGTTGATGGTATTGGGCACTTTCGTCCCGTTCTCGTCCGACTCGGCGGTCATCGCGATCACGTAACCGCCGTATTCCTCGCCCAGCCGGTTCATCTCCCATCCGAAGGCCTTGCTGTAGAACGCGCTCAGGCGCTGGTGGTCTTCGTAGGACATTTCGAAATGGATGACGGGGTTCATATCGGTCTCCTATGTGAAGGTGGATCAGCCTGCGTAAGCGGCCTCCAACGCGGCGATGTCGAGCTTGCGCATCTGCAGCATGGCTGCCATCACGCGATCGGCCCTGACCTTGTCTGCGTCCTTGATCATTTCGATCAGGCGGCGCGGGACGATCTGCCACGACAGACCGTACCTGTCCTTGAGCCAGCCGCATTGCTGCGCTTCCGGATCGCCGCCCTCGCCCAGCCGGTTCCAGTAGTAGTCGAGCTCCTCCTGGGTGCCGACGTCGACCTGCAGCGAAATGGCCTCGTTGAACTTGAAGACCGGACCGCCGTTGAGCGCGGTGAAGCGTTGCCCTTCCAGCTCGAATTCCACCGTCATGACGGAACCCGGCTCACGGCCGTGGATCTCCCGTCCTGCCTCGAAGTAACGGGTGACCTCGAGAATCCGGGAATTCTTGAAAATGCCGGTGTAGAACCGGGCGGCCTCCTCGGCTTCGTTGTCGAACCAGAGGCAGGGTGTGATCCTGGACATGGCGTTCTCCTCTCTAAAGGCGTCGCGCGACTTCTTCGAGCTGCGTGGCGCACTGGCCCCAGCCCTCGTGGAAGCCCATCTTCTCGTGTGCTTCCATATCCTCGCGCCGCCAGTGCCGTGCGCGCGCGGTGTAGCGGGTCCTGCCGCCTTCCAGCGGCTCGAGCTCGACGATGGCCGTGAAGAAAGGCTTGTCCGACGGCACCCAGCCGGCGGTATAGGCGTCCGTGAACACCAGCCTGCGGTTCGGCACGACCTCCAGATAGACGCCGCGGTTGGGAAACTCCCGCCCTTCCGGCGAACGCATCACCACATAACTGGCGCCTCCTGGACGCAAATCCGTTTCCGCGTGCGCGATCGTCCAGGGCCGCGGCACGAACCACTGCTTCATCAGCTCCGGTTCGGTCCAGCAGCGGAACAGCTTTTCCGGCGGCGCGTCGAGGACGCGTTCGAGGACGAGTTCGTGCTGCGCTTCGTTCGCTTTCATTTGCGGCGCTCCTTGGGAGATTGAGGTTTGGCCGCTGCGCGGGCCTTCGGCGCCTCCGGCAGCAGCATTTCGATATAGCGTCGCAGATGCGCGACGCTCTCCAGAATCGGCTTCGTGGAGTTGCGCGCCTTGGCAAGCACGAATGCGCCCTGCAGGACGGCCTGGGTATGGAGCGCGACGCTCTTGGGGTCCCAGTCCGCGTCCGGCGCATAGAGCGCCTTCGCCTCTTCGACCGTGCGCGCCACGTCCATGGCGTGCGCACGGATGCCCGCGTCGCAGGCTTCGCGCAAATGGGGATGGGTTTCGAAAATGTCCTGCACCAGCGTGCCGAGCAGGCAGGTGCAATCGGGCACTTTGCCCCTGGTCAGCGCCGCACGGAAGTCGATGTAGGCCAGCAGCCGTTCGCGCGGATCGGCGATCCGTCGATAGGGCGCCTGGGCGAAGATTCCGCTGGTGACCTCGTTCCAGTACGCGATCGTCTCCAGCGCCAGTTCCTCCTTACCCTTGAAGTGGTGGAAGAAGCTGCCCTTCGTCACCCCGGCCGCGGCGCAGATGTCGTCCACAGTGGTGGCCGTATAGCCCTTGGTGCGGAACACCCGCAGCGCGCAGTCGAGCAGGCGGATTTTGGCGGGTGAGCGGTCCATGACCCGTTCCATACCGTTTGGTATGGCAAACCATACCGGACGGTATGGAGGTGGTCAAGCGTTCCTTTGTAAAAAACTTGAGCGCCGGCGCCGGCGGACCGAACACCGGCTCATCTCCTCCCCGTTTCGTGTCCGACGCGCTGATGCGTCAGTGACGTTCTTGCGGCCGGGAATGAAGTCTTTTGAACGAGCCCGTCGAAATCCTTGAACAAGCGCCGTCGAGCACGGCGTACCGGCCGCGCATCTGCGAAAATCCGCTCCGTGCTCGAGCATCGACAGAGCGAGAAGGGAACACCATGAGCAAACGTCTGAACGAAGAAGGTCTGAATCTGCTTTTCCGCGAAGCCCGTACGCATTACCACTGGCTCGACAAGCCGGTGAGCGACGAGACCCTGCGCGAGCTCTACGAGCTCATGAAATGGGCGCCGACCAGCATGAACGGCAATCCCGTGCGCATCGTGTTCCTGCGCTCGCCGGAAGCGAAGCAACGCCTCCTGCCCGCGCTCGCCCCGGGCAACGTGGAGAAAACCCTGGCCGCGCCGGTGACGGCGATCATCGCCTACGATCTGCGCTTCTACGAGAAGCTGCCGAAGCTCTTTCCGCACAACCCCGGCGCAAGGGATATGTTCGCCAATTCGCCGGAGCTCGCGGAAGTCACGGCACGCCGCAACAGTTCGCTGCAGGGCGCGTACTTCATCATGGCCGCGCGCGCCCTGGGCCTCGATTGCGGCCCCATGTCCGGTTTCGACAACGCCAAGGTCGATCAGGAGTTCTTCGAATCCGGCAAACCGCTGGCCGCCGAGGAACAGGAGTTCTTCACCGCCGGAAGCTGGCGCTCGAACTTCCTCTGCAACATCGGCTACGCCGATCACTCCAAGGTCTATCCACGCGGTCCGCGGCTGGAATTCGACGAGGTTTGCAAGATCCTGTAAAGCTCGACGCGATCGGTAGTCGCAGGCCGCGGGGACACGCGGCCTACCGTGCTGCTGAACATGAGCCGGACGGCCGCCACACAGACCTTGGGGCAACGCTGTCCCTGATCCAGGACAGGCTCTAGGGATCGACGCGCCCCAGCGTCACGAAGTCCGCCACTTGCCGGGGGCTTTGGAGGACGGCCACCACGGAGCGCGGCTGCAGCACGTCGGGGCGCGCGTAGCCCCAGGAAACCGCCGCGAAGTCCATTTTCACGGCGTCGGCCGCGTCGGCGTCGCGCAATTCGTCGCCGACATACAGCACTTCCTTGGGCCGCGCCTTGGCCGCGCGGGCGATCTGCACCAGCTTGTTGTGCTTGCCGAACAGCGAAGCGCCGCACTGCAGATGGTCCACGTACGCCACCGCCTCGCCGAGCACGATCTTCACGCTCTCCTTGGAGTTGGAAGTCGCGATGCCGGTCTGCAGCCCCGCCGCCTTGATCTGCGCCAGCATTTCGGCGACACCGGGGAAGAGCTTGACCTGGCTCGCGTAGCGGGTCATTTCGCGGCGCATGGTCGTGCTGATCGCGGGCACCTTCCAGGCCGGTATGCCGAAGTGACCCATCAGCTCCACGCTCGTCATGCCCCGCAGCGTTTCCAGGTCGTCGATCCGGACGTCCAGGAAGCCGTGACGCGCGGCCGCCGCTTTCATCGCCTTCAGAAAGAATTCGAAGGAATCGGCGAGCGTGCCGTCGAAATCGAAAACGATGACTTTGTAGGTCATGATGTTGCTGGACTAAACGCCCGGGCGGGCAACGCCGCCGTGCCCATCCTTCCGGCATCTGCGTGCGCCGGTGACCCGGGCCTCCCCCCGCCGGTCCGCAGCGGGACCGGTATTTTCGCCGCTGCGGCGCCGCGCCTGTCCGTTAACGATACCGCAAACCCGGATTTTTCCGCCTTCGCCCGCGCAGACGGCGGCCGGCCGTTCAGACGGCGTCGCTGAAGTTCGCCCGCCGCGCCGCTTCGGTGAGCGCCTGGATCAGCGGCGACAGCGGTTTGCGGGGCGCGTAGAGCAGCCCGACGGGATGCACCACGTCCGGTTCGCGCAGCGCCACCACCCGCAGGTCGGTGCTGCGCTCGAGCAGCCCCAGCACGGTGCGCGGCAGCACGCTGCACCAGGCGCCGGAGCGCACGTGGCTGAGCACGCCCATGAGCGTATTGCTCTCCGCCACCACCTGCGGCACCACGCCCGCGGCGTCGAAATGCTGGTCGATCAACAGGCGGTTGTGCATGTCGCGGCTCAGCAGGCACAGCGGCAGCTTGGCCGCGTCGCGCCAGGAGATGGAGTCGCCGTCTCCGAGCAGGCTTGCGGAACCGACGACCACATAGCGCTCCAGGTAAAGCTGCAGGGCGGCGAGATCCTCCATGCGCTTGTCTTCCAGGTAGGCCACGCCCGCTTCCAGTGACAGGTCCTCCAGCCCGCGCTCGATCTCCTGGGAAGTGCGCGAGAGCACAGTCACGGTGATGTTGGGATGCCGGTCGTGCAGCGCCCGCGTAAGCGAGGCGATGATCGGCTCGGCGGTCGGAATCACCCCCAGGCGCAGATGCCCCTTGAGCTGTCCTTTCATCTGCGCCAGCGTCTGCTTGAGCGCCTCCACGTCGCTCAGGATGCGCTGCGACCAGTTGAGCACTTCGCGCCCTTCGGCGGTGAGTCCCTCGACACCCTGGCGGGTACGGGTCACCAGCGGCACCCCCAGCTCCTGTTCGAGCTGGCTGATCGCCGCCGACAAGGCCGGCTGCGAGACGTGCACGGACTCGGCCGCGCGGCCGAAATGGCCTTCCCGGGCCAGGGCGATGAGATAGGACAGGTGACGGAGATTCATTGCGCTTGGGTGCGGTGGCCTCATCCCGACAGACGGGCGCAGAATAGCGTGCCTGGACAAAGCGCGCATCTCCATCGGGAGCGTAGAAGATGATCAGTACCGATTTCCTCGGCACCATGGCCCGTTACAACCGCTGGATGAACGACAAGCTGTACGACTGCTGCGCGCGGCTGACGGATGCCCAGCGCAAGGAAGACATGGGCGCCTTCTTCAAGTCCATCCACGGCACGCTGAATCACCTGCTGCTCGCCGACCGCATCTGGCTCGGGCGCTTCCGCGGCCAGCCCTTCCCCGCCCGCGCGCTCGACCAGGAGCTCTACGCCGATTTCGACGAGTTGCGCCGGGAACGCCGGGCGACTGACGAGGAAATCGAGCGCTGGGTCGCGTCCTTGACCGAGGCCGATCTCGCCCGCGACTTGCACTACACCAGCATGAGCAACCCGCAGCCGCGCCGCCATCCGCTGTGGTTCGCGCTCGCCCATTTCTTCAACCATCAGACGCATCACCGCGGACAGCTCACGACGCTCCTGAAGCAGCGCGGCATCGACCCCGGCGTCACCGATCTGCTCTGGATGGCGCCGTCCGCCGGGACCACGCGCTAGAACGGGGCGCGGCATGCACCTCACCCGGCGCCGCCTGTTGATCGCCGCCGCATCGGGCTGCGCGGCGGCATTGGGCCGCCGCGCGCATGCGGGCGCCGGGACGGCGCTCGACCGGCGCGTACAGGCCTATCTCGACCGCAAGCGTCCCGACTGGGGGCGCGGCGTCAACCGGTGGAACCTGCGCTACGAGGACGGCAAGGCGCTGCACGAACTGGTCGTGTCACGCGGCTGGAAGCGCCTGCTGGAGGTCGGCACCTCCACCGGCCACAGCGCCCTGTGGCTCGGCTGGGCGGCTGCGAAGAACCGCGGCCGCCTGACGACCATCGAAATCGACCCGGAACGTCATGCCGAAGCGCTGCGCAATTTCCGCGCGGCCGGCCTCGACCCCTACATCGACGCCCTGCTCGGCGATGCGCACGAGCTCGTGCGCGAACTGCCCGGCCCCTGGGAGTTCGTCTTCCAGGACGCCGACAAGAGCTGGTACCTCAACTACTGGAACGACCTCAAGGGCAAGCTCGCGCCGCGGGGCTGCTACGCGGCCGACAACGTCCTGCGGCCGATGGCGCCTGAGGTCGCGCAATTCGTCGAGGCGGCGAAAAGCGATCCGGCCTTCGACACGCGCATCGACGACCGCGGCAGCGGCGAGGGCATCCTGCTGGCCTGCCGCAGGGACTGAGGGTACGCGCTCAGGTCTGCAAGTGGAAACGCACGTCGATGTTGTTGCGCGTGGCGTTGGAATACGGGCAGACGACGTGCGCCTTGTCGACGATGTCCTGAAGTTGCCGCTGATCCATGCCCGGCGCATGGATGGTGAGATCCACTTCGATGCCGAAGCCGGTGGGAATCTTGCCGATGCCCACTTCGCCCGTCACCGACACGTCGCCGGGCAGCGTCACCTTCTCTTTGCCCGCCGCGAACTTCATCGCGCCGAGGAAGCACGCCGAATAGCCTGCCGCGAAGAGCTGCTCGGGATTCGTGCCCTCCCCGCCCGGGCCGCCCATTTCCGTGGGGACGGAAAGCTTGATGTCCACCTTGCCGTCGTCCGTGCGCGCCCGGCCGTCGCGTCCGCCGGTGGCGGTGGCTTTGGCGCGATAAAGCACTTTCTCGATCATTGCTGCCTCCTTTGGTGAGGATTCCGACTGCGCAGGACAGGCGTGAAGACATCGCCCACCCGCAATCGGCATGCGGTACGCCGCTTTCCAGCAAGAAACGGACGCGTTCAGTCGCCGTCGCACGGCATGAGGTGGATGCTCGCGGCGGGCAGCGAGACTTCCACGGTACGCCCCACTTCGATGCCGCGCTTGCGGATGATGTGTTCGGTCGCGCTCAACACCAGATGGAGGCCATTCGGCATGCGCACCCGCACCGTCACCTGGCCGCCGAGCGGCACCACCGCCTCGACCAGCGCCTGATGCAGGTTGTCCCGGCCGGCATAACCGTCGAGCTTCTCATCAACGAGGCGCACTTCCAGCGCGGGGATCAGCCAGCTCACCTGCGAACCCACGGGGAATCGGGTATTCGCCGCCGCCTGTAAGCGCAGGCCTTTCCAGTCGATGATCGTATGCCTCGCCTGCTGCACGGCCACCTGCGCTTCGTGCAGATTCTTGTGCGCAACGAGACGGGCGATCTGGGCGTTGCGCGGCGCGCGGAAGATCTCGTCCGGAGTGCCCGACTGCAGCGTTCTGCCGTGATGCAGCACCACCATCCGGTCGGCGAGCAGTTGCGCTTCGGTCAGCGAATGGGTCACGAACACCACCGGGATATCGAGGCGCCGGCGCAGCTCGGCAAGCTCCTCGTACAAGCGCTCGCGCGTGAGCTGATCCACCGCTGAAAAAGGTTCGTCGAGCAGCAACAGCTTCGGTTCGCGCACCAGCGCCCGCGCGAGCGCCACACGCTGCTGCTGACCGCCCGAGAGCCGGCCGGGGCGCGCGTCCTCCAGGCCGCGCATGCGCACGGCTTCGATCCATTTGCGCGCCTTCGCCTCGGCATCCGGCGCGCGGCAGGCGGCCATGACGTTCCCCAGCACCGTGAGATGCGGGAACAGCGCATAGCTCTGGAACACGAAACCCACGTTGCGCCGGTGCGGCGGCACGTCGATGCCGGCATCGGTATCGAGCCAGACCTCGCCGTTCACCCGCACGTGGCCGCGCGGCCCGCGAATCAAACCCGCGATGGTCTTGAGGATGGTGGATTTGCCCGAGCCCGAAGGTCCGACCAATGCCAGCAATTCGCCCGGCGCACAGCCGATCCGCGCTTCAAGCGGAATGGGCGCGGATTGGGTCAGGGACAGATCGAGCCTCAGCGAATGGCCTAAGGTCCAAGCCGCGGGGGGAAACGAGACGGGACAGTGAAAACAACAGCACG
>QGUL01000013.1 GCA_003242425.1 Pseudomonadota bacterium
AACGGGTGGTCGAACCGCTGTCCGACGCGCCGCCGCGGGGGCTGTCGCTCATGCTGCCGGAGGACGAACCGCCGTACGAACCGCCCGGGGAGGAACCGCCGGAGGAGCCACCGTAGGAGCCCCCGCCCGACATGCCCGGCGAGCTGCCCGAAGGCGTGTCGCTGGACGAGCCGGTCGCACCGGTACGGCCGCTTGCGCCCATGGAACCGGACTGCTGGATGCCCAGCGCGGAGAGCGTTTGCTGATCGAGCTGGCCGGTGGGGCTCAAGCCTTGTTGCTGCTGGAACTTCTTCAGCGCGGCCTGGGTCTTGGGACCCATCTGGCCGTCCGTCTGCACGTCGTGACCTTGTTGCTTCAGTTGCTGCTGCACTTGACGGATCGTTTGCGAATCGAACTGGCCCTGCGCGCCGGTCGCGCCGGTGCGTCCCTGCATGCCGCTGTGTTCGCTCTGGCCCGAACCGTAACGTTGTTGGTCTCCGGCGGCGATGGCCGCCGTGCCGGCGAGTGCGAGACACACGGCTGCTGCAATGGAAGTCGCTTTCATGTAGTGCTCCTCTGATGAGTTTGTAAGACATCGACGGACAGCGCTTCGCGGTGCCATAGGCAAATCGCGCGTTGCCGCCGTCCTTGCCTTCCATTGCACGCAGGCCGCGTGCCCACACCGGATTTTTTTGACGGCCGGCGCTTCCGCTTTGGCTTTGGAACAAGCACGGCAGAAAGCGCAGTGCGAGGAAATCCATCGACGGATCGCATCGATCGACGCACGGGCACGCCGTCCACATTACGCACCTGAAGCCGAGCGTCTGCGCGAACAGCGCAGACAGCTCGCGGATGAGCGCGCCCGGGTGCGCCGTTAGGCGGGCGTCGGAAGCCGCGCTCAGAGCTGTTTCTTCAACTGGTAGAGGAGATCCAGCGCTTCGCGCGGAGAGAGGTCGTCGGGATTGACCGATTGCAACGCCTCGACCACCGGATGCGTGACGGGCTCGGGTTCGGGCGGCTCCGGTACGCTGGCGAAGAGATCCGGTTGGCCGTCGCGCGCGAGGCTCTGCCGTTCGAGCTGCTGCAGATGGCGCCGCGCGGCGCGGATGACGGTACCCGGCACGCCGGCGAGCGCCGCGACCTGCAAGCCGTAGCTCTGGCTCGCGGGGCCTTCCTCGAGCGTGTGCAGGAACACGATGCGGTCCTTGTGCTCGATCGCGTCCAGGTGCACGTTGGCCGCCTCGCGGTATTCCTGCGCGAGCTGCGTGAGCTCGAAGTAGTGCGTGGCGAAGAGCGTCAGCGCGCGGTTCTTCTCCAGCAGATGCTTCGCAATCGCCCAGGCAAGGGCGAGGCCGTCGAAGGTGGAGGTGCCGCGGCCCACTTCGTCCATCAGCACCAGGCTGCGCTCGGTGGCGTTGTGCAGGATGTTGGCGCTTTCGGTCATTTCCACCATGAAGGTGGAACGGCCGCCGGCGAGATCGTCGGAAGCGCCGATGCGGGTGAAGATCTGGTCGATCGGGCCGATGCGCGCCGATTGCGCCGGCACGAAGCTGCCGACGTGCGCAAGCAGCACGATCAGCGCCACCTGACGCATGTAGGTGGACTTGCCGCCCATGTTGGGGCCGGTGATGAGCAGCAGCCGCCGCGTGGACGACAGGCGCGTGTCGTTGGCGATGAAGTTGTCGATCTGCGCTTCCACCACCGGATGGCGGCCGGCTTCGACCTCGATGCAGCCTTCGTCCACCAGCACGGGGCGGTGCCAGGACTTTTCCGCGGCGAGCGAGGCGAAGGCACACAGCACGTCGAGCTCCGCGATGGCGCGCGCGACCGCCTGGAGCTGCGGCACCGCGGGCGCAAGCTCTTCGAGCAGCGCGTCGTAGAGCTGCTTCTCCAGCGCGAGCGCGCGTTCCTGCGCCGACAGCGCCTTGTCCTCGAAGGCCTTCAGTTCCGGCGTGATGTAGCGCTCGGCGTTCTTGAGCGTCTGCCGGCGGCGGTAGTCGTCCGGAATCTTGTCGGCGTGAGCGTTGGTGACTTCGATGTAGAAGCCGTGCACGCGGTTGTATTCGACCTTGAGATTGGGGATGCCGGTGCGCTCGCGTTCGCGCGCTTCCAGCGCGAGCAGGAATTCGCCGGCGTTGGTCTGCAGCGCGCGCAGCTCGTCCAGCTCGCCGTTGTAGCCGGGCGCGATGACGCCGCCGTCGCGCACCATGACGCTCGGTTCCTCGGCGATGGCCTGCGCCAGGCGCGCGTGGATGCCGGGCGGCGCGTGCAGGCCCACGCGCAGGGCTTGCAATCTGTCGCTCGAGACCCCATCCAATTGCGCCGCCACTTCCGGCAGCGCGGCGAGCGTGTCGCGCAGGCTGGAGAGATCGCGCGGCCGCGCCGATTTGAGCGCGATGCGGCCGGCGATGCGCTCGACGTCGGCGATGCGGCGCAGCAGGGCCTGGATCGCGTCGTGGCGTCCGGCGGGCGGCTCGCCTATCAGTTCGGCCACCGCGTCCAGGCGCGCGTTCAGCGTGCCGCGGTCGCGCAAGGGATGGTGCAGCCAGTGGCGCAGCAGGCGGCTGCCCATGCCGGTGGCGCAGCGGTCGAGCAGGCTGAAGAGCGTGGGCGCGGGCTGGCCGCGCAGCGTCTCGGTTAGTTCGAGGTTGCGGCGCGTGGACGGATCGAGCCGTACGTACGCGTCGCTGCGCTCGGGGATGATCGCGACCACGTGCTCCAGGTCCTGGCCCTGGGTCTTGCGCGCGTAGGCGAGCAGCGCGCCGGCGGCGGCGACGGCCACCGGCAGATCCTCGGCGCCGAAGCCGGCGAGGTCGCGGGTCTTGAAGTGCTGGACGAGCAGGTTGCGCGCGGCGTCGCGCTCGAAATGCCAGACGGGCAGCCGGGTGAGGGCGACGCGTTCGAGCGCCGGCACGTCGTAATCCTCCGGCACCAGCAGCTCGGCCGGGCCGATGCGCTGCAGCTCCGCCAGCCAGGCGTGGCTATTGGTCTGCTGGATGCGCAGGTCGCCGCTGGCGAGGTTGAGCCAGGCAAGGCCGACGGTGCCGCGGTCTTCGCAGGCCGCCATCAGCAGGTTGGCGGCCTTCTCGTCGAGGAGGGCAGCGTCGGTGAGCGTGCCCGGCGTGACGATGCGGGTGACGCGCCGCTCCACCGGCCCCTTGGAGGTGGCGGGATCGCCCACCTGTTCGCAAATGGCGACGGATTCGCCGAGCTTCACCAGCTTGGCGAGGTACTGCTCGACCGAGTGGTAGGGCACGCCCGCCATCTTGATCGGCGCGCCGGCCGAGACGCCGCGCTGGGTGAGCGTGATGTCGAGCAGCCGCGCGGCTTTCTCCGCGTCCTCGTAGAAGAGCTCGTAGAAATCGCCCATGCGGTAGAACAGCAGCATGTCCGGGTATTGGGCCTTGATGGCCAGGTACTGCTGCATCATGGGCGTGTGGCTTGTGCTCGACGACATGGCTTGTTATGGTGTTGTCACCGCATCACGCGACGCGGTCGGCAATTATCTCCGAGAACGGCCGCGGATTCGCATCCGTTGCGGCGCTCCCGCGTGCCCGAAGGCGCGCTCCGTGTAACCTGGGTCACAAGGTCTTAGGTGAGGTCTATCGGCGGAATCGATAAGTTCGATTGTTTGATCGAAGTCGATAGCCTATTCTTCACCCTGTTTTTTCGCGGCGCGTTGCCGCAAAACTCAACCACCAAGGAAGTAGCTACTGATGAAAACCGTAGGTGACAAGCTCGAACCGTTCAAAGTCGTAGGCGTCAAGCCCGGCTTCAACAACCACGAGGAAAACGGCCAGTCGGCCTTCGAAGAGATCACCGAGAAGTCGTTCCCGGGGAAGTGGAAAGTCATCTACTTCTATCCGAAGGACTTCACTTTCGTGTGCCCGACCGAGATCGTCGGTTTCGCCAAGCTGAACGCCCAGTTCGAAGAGCGCGATGCCGTGCTGCTGGGCGGCTCGACCGACAACGAGTTCTGCAAACTCGGCTGGCGCCGTGAGCATCCCGATCTGAAGGGGCTCAACCACTGGCAGTTCGCCGACACGACCGGTTCGCTGATCGACCAGCTCGGCGTGCGCGAGAAGGAAGCGGGCGTCGCGCTGCGCGCCACCTTCATCGTGGACCCGGACAACGTCATCCAGCACGTGTCGGTCAACAACCTCAACGTCGGCCGCAGCCCCGACGAGATCCTGCGGATCCTCGACGGTCTGCAGACCGACGAACTGTGCCCCTGCAACCGCGCGGTGGGCGGACAAACCCTCTGATCGAGCCGCACGGCGCGTCGCACAACGGCGCGCCGTTGCTTCCGAATCCGCGGCGATCCCGCGGATTTTTTTGTCACTGTAGGACGGGGTTATGGAATTTCTGAATACCATCAAGGCACGCATTCCCGATTACGCCAAGGACGTGCGTCTCAACCTGGACGGCACGATCGCGCGCTCCAGCCTGGACAAGGCCGATGCCGTGGGCGCGGCGCTGGCCGCCGCCTATGCGACCGGCTGCAAGTTCCTGGTCGACACCATCCGCAACTCCGGCGAGCTGTCGGAGACCGACGTCAACGCCGCGCTGACGGCGGCCGGCCTGATGGGTATGAACAACGTCTGGTACCCCTACGTCGAGATGGCCGGCGACGACGAGCTCGCGAAGCAGCGCGCCGAGCTGCGCATGAACGCCTACGCCACCCACGGCGGCGTGGACAAGAAACGCTTCGAACTCTTCGCGCTGGCGGCGAGCATCGTCGGCAAGTGCCACTTCTGCGTGGGCTCGCACTACAAGCTGCTCAAGGAAGCCGGCATGACCGTGCAGCAACTGCGCGACGTCGGCCGGATCGCTGCGGTGATCGCCGCCGCGGCGAACGTGCTGAAAGTGGAGGGCTGAAGCCCGCGAAGCGTGAAGCGTCCGCATAGGCGCCGCGGCCCGGCCGGGCGGCGCGTATGCGGATCGCAGCGCGGCCGGTGCGTTTTACGCCGACTGCTCCGGCTCCCGCGCGCGCCGCTGCTGCTGCACCACCTGCAGGAGCTGCGCGAACACTTTAGGCGTTCCGCACACGACTTCGCCGCGCTCGAGGAATTCCGCCTCGCCGTCGAAGTCGCTGATCAGGCCGCCGGCTTCGAGCACGAGCAGGCTGCCGGCCGCCATGTCCCAGGGCGCAAGGCCCTTTTCCCAGAAGCCGTCCAGCCGCCCGCAGGCGACGTAGGCGAGGTCGAGCGCCGCCGCGCCCGCGCGCCGGATGCCGGCCGATTCGAAGGTCACGCGCTTGAAGATGCGCAGGTACTCGTCGATGCCGCCGGCCTCGCGGTAGGGGAAGCCGGTGCCAATGAGGCTTTCCTTGAGGTGCGCGCGCTTGGAGACGCGGATGCGCTGGTCGTTGAGATAGGCGCCGCGTCCGCGCGAGGCGACGAAGAGCTCGTTGCGCGTGGGATCGAAGATCACCGCCTGGGTGACCACGCCCTTGTGGCGCAGCGCGATCGACACCGCGTACTGCGGAAAGCCGTGGATGAAGTTGGTGGTGCCGTCGAGCGGATCGATGATCCACTCGTATTCGGACTGGCCGGACGCGCCCGACTCCTCTGCTAAGATCGCGTGATCGGGGTAGGCCGTACGCAGGACCTCGATCACCGCTTCTTCCGCCGCCTTGTCCACTTCCGTCACGAAATCGTTGCGCCGCTTGGCGGTCACGGTGAAGGCGCCCGGATCGCGTGAGGCGCGGCTGATGACGGCGCCGGCGCGACGGGCCGCCTTGATCGCCGTGTTGAGCATGGGATGGAGCGCGTGCATGGAATCGATGGGTGCTGCGGCAAAAACCGTGATTTTAACTTGCCGGGCGTGTCCCGGTCTTGGCTACGGGAGGAATGGGCGATGAGCCCGGCGCTCGAACGCGTGCGCATCGTGATGTCGCACACCACGCACCCGGGCAACATCGGGGCCGCCGCGCGCGCGATGAAGACCATGGGGCTCGAAAGGCTCTGGCTGGTCAATCCCAGACGTTTCCCCGATCCGCAGGCCGAGGCGATGGCGAGCGGCGCCACCGACGTGCTGGCGCGGGCACGGGTGTGCGCGTCGCTGGACGAGGCGCTCACGGGCACCCGCTTCGCGGTGGCGCTGACCGCGCGGCGCCGGGATCTCTCGCACCCCGTCATGGACGTGCGCGAGGCGGCGCGCATGCTGATCGCCGAAGCGGAGCAGGGCGATGTCGCGCTCGTGTTCGGCACCGAGATGTGGGGGCTGCCGAAGGAGGGGGTAATGAGGGCCCAGCGCGGGGCGCAATTCCCCGCCAATCCCGCCTATTCCTCGCTCAACGTCGCGGCGGCGGTGCAGGTGTGCGCCTACGAGCTGCGCATGGCGGCGTTCGGCGCGCCGGCCTACGACAACGAGCGCTTCGAGGCGGCCGCGTACGAGGACGTGGAAGCCTTCTACGCCCACCTGGAGCGCAGTCTCGTGGCGAGCGGTTTCCTCGATCCGGCCCATCCCAAGCGGCTGATGGAGCGGCTGCGGCGGCTGTTCGCCCGGGCGCGGCTGGAGAAGGAGGAGGTCAATATCCTGCGCGGCATCCTGGCTGCGTGGGAGCAGCCGAACCCTCGCAAGAAAAGTTGATCGAAAAACTAGGGTTTAAGATAATACCCGCCCTTTATTTCAGGTCAGCGGCTCATCATGTTCGCCAGAATCCGTGAAGACATCGCCAGTGTGTTCGACCGCGATCCTGCGGCTCGCAATGCCTGGGAGGTGCTGACCTGTTATCCCGGTTTCCACGCGCTGCTGATCCACCGCCTCGCGCACAAGCTCTGGAACGCGAAACTGCGGTGGCTCGCGCGTTTCCTCTCGCACGTCTCGCGTTTCCTCACCGGTATCGAGATCCATCCCGGTGCCAAGATCGGCCGGCGCGTGTTCATCGACCACGGCATGGGCGTGGTGATCGGCGAGACGGCCGAGATCGGCGACGACACCACGCTCTACCACGGCGTCACGCTGGGCGGCACGTCGTGGAACAAGGGCAAGCGCCATCCCACCCTGGGCAAGAACGTGGTGGTGGGCGCGGGCGCGAAGATCCTCGGGCCCATCACGGTGGGCGACGGCGCCAAGATCGGTTCCAACGCCGTGGTGGTGAAGGACGTGCCGCCCGGGGCGACGGCGGTCGGCATCCCGGCGCGGATCATCGAGGATCAGCGCGAACAGCTCCGCGAGGCGCACGCCGCCAAGCTCGGTTTCTCGGCCTACGGCCTGTCCAAGGACATCGATGACCCGGTGGCGCAGGCGATCCGCGGCCTGACCGACCACACGGCCGAACTGGAGCGCCGCATCGAGACGCTGATGCGGGAGCTGGAACAGCTTCGCGCCAACGAGGACGCCCGGACCGTGGCCGAGCGCTTCGATCCCATGCTGCGGAAGGTCGTGGACAAATAGGCTGAATAGTTGACTAAAAAACTCGGATTAAGCCATAATCGACGTGCTTTCGGCTTCCGCAGCGGGTGCTGCGGGCCGTGTCCACCGGGAGCTTCCGCATGAGACTCACGACCAAGGGCCGCTTCGCGGTCAACGCCATGCTGGACCTCGCATTGAATTCGGGGCAGGGCCCGGTGACGTTGGCCGCCATCAGCCAGCGCCAGAAGATTTCGCTGTCCTACCTCGAGCAGTTGTTCGGCAAGCTGCGCCGGCACAAGCTGGTGGAGAGCGTGCGCGGGCCGGGCGGCGGCTACTACCTCGCGCGCAGCCTCGACCAGATCTCGATCGCCGACATCATCGTCGCCGTGGATGAACCGCTCGACGCGACGCAGTGCGGCGGCAAGGAGAACTGCCATGAGGACCGCCGCTGCATGACCCACGAGCTGTGGGCCACTCTGAACGAACGCATGTACGAATACCTGGAGTCGGTGAAGCTCTCCGATCTGGTCGCCAAGCAGCAGGAAGGGGCGGCGCAGGCGGGTACGCAGGTCGTCCTGCACGACCGCCGCACCGCCAAGGACGGCGGGCGCACACCGATCTCCGTCTGAGCACCGGGGCGCAATGGACAAACACCCGATCAAGTTTCCGATCTACCTCGACTACTCCGCGACCACGCCCGTCGATCCGCGCGTGGCCGCGAAAATGATCCCTTACCTCACCGAGCAGTTCGGCAACCCCGCGAGCCGTTCGCACGCCTACGGCTGGAACGCGGAAAAGGCGGTGGAGGAGGCGCGCGAGCAGGTCGCGGCGCTGGTGAACGCGGACCCGAAGGAGATCATCTGGACCTCCGGCGCGACGGAATCCATCAACCTGGCGCTGAAAGGCGCGGCCCATTTCTACAAAGGGAAGGGCAGGCACATTGTCACGGTGAAGACCGAGCACAAGGCCACGCTCGACACCGTGCGCGAGCTGGAGCGCCAGGGCTTCGAGGCGACCTATCTCGATGTGCAGGAGAACGGCCTGCTCGACATCGAGCAGTTCAAGGCCGCGCTGCGGCCGGACACCATCCTCGCCTCGGTGATGTTCGTGAACAACGAGATCGGCGTGATCCAGCCGATCGAGCAGCTCGGCGAGATCTGCCGCGAGCGCGGCGTGCTTTTCCACGTCGATTCGGCACAGGCGACCGGCAAGGTCGATATCGATCTCAAGAAGCTCAAAGTCGATCTGATGTCCTTCTCGGCTCACAAGACCTACGGGCCCAAGGGCATCGGCGCGCTCTACGTGCGGCGCAAGCCGCGCGTGCGCCTGGAGGCGCTGATCCACGGCGGCGGCCACGAGCGCGGCATGCGTTCCGGCACGCTGCCCACGCACCAGATCGTCGGCATGGGCGAGGCCTTCCGCATCGCGCGCGAGGAGATGCACACCGAGAACGAGCGCATCCGCTACCTGCGCGACAAGCTGTACAACGGCCTCAAGGACATCGAAGAGGTGTACGTCAACGGCGACATGGAGCACCGTGTCCCGCACAACCTCAACATGAGCTTCAATTTCGTCGAAGGCGAGTCGCTCATCATGGCGGTGAAGGACATCGCCGTGTCCTCGGGCTCGGCCTGTACGTCCGCGAGCCTGGAACCCTCCTACGTGCTGCGCGCGCTCGGCCGGTCCGACGAACTGGCGCACAGCTCGATCCGCTTCACCGTCGGCCGCTTCACCACCGAGGACGAAGTGGACTACGCCATCGACCTCATCAAGCGCAAGATCGACAAGCTGCGCGAGATGTCCCCGCTTTGGGAGATGTACAAGGAAGGCATCGACTTGAATTCGGTCCAGTGGGCCGCACACTGAGAAGGGTTGCTGGAGCACGACATGGCATATAGCGACAAGGTCATCGACCACTACGAAAACCCGCGCAACGTCGGGTCCTTCCCCAAGGACGAGGTCGGGGTGGGCACCGGCATGGTGGGCGCGCCCGCATGCGGCGACGTGATGAAGCTGCAGATCAAGGTGAACGAGCAGGGCATCATCGAGGACGCCCGCTTCAAGACCTACGGTTGCGGCTCGGCCATCGCTTCCTCCTCGCTCGTTACCGAATGGGTGAAGGGCAAGACCCTGGACGAGGCGCTGGCGATCAAGAACACCCAGATCGCCGAGGAACTGGCGCTGCCGCCGGTGAAGATCCATTGTTCGATCCTGGCCGAGGACGCCATCAAGGCGGCGGTCGAGGATTACAAACGCAAATACGGCCGGCCTTCGGCGGACGACGCCAAGGCGGCCTGAAGGAGCGCACACATGGCCATTACGTTGACGGACAAGGCTGCCGCCCACGTGCAGAGCTTTCTTGCCAAACGCGGCAAGGGCATCGGCCTGCGGGTCGGGGTACGTACCTCGGGCTGCTCGGGCATGGCGTACAAGCTGGAGTTCGCCGACGAAATCCTGCCCGACGACATTACTTTCGAAAGCCACGGCGTGAAGGTGGTCGTCGATCCCAAGAGCCTGCCCTACATCGACGGCACCGAGCTCGACTACACCCGCGAAGGGCTGAACGAGGGCTTCAAGTTCAACAACCCCAACGTCAAGAGCTCTTGCGGCTGCGGCGAGAGCTTCAACGTCTGAAGCTCCGGCCTGTCGTGGGCCGGCCGTACAGCCGTTAAAATCGCAGGGGGCGCAAGCCCCCTTTTTGTTCCGGCACGATGGCGCTCGACCTTTCCCGCAACCATTTCGAACTCTTCGGCCTGCCGGCGCGTTTCGACGTGCCGCAGGCGCGCATCGACGGCGCCTATCGCGAGATCCAGGCGCAGGTGCATCCCGACCGCTTCGCCCACGCCGGCGAGGCCGAGCGGCGCGTGTCGATGCAATGGGCCGCGCGGGTGAACGAGGCCTACCAGACGCTCAAATCGCCGCTCAAGCGCGCGGTCTACCTGCTCGAACTGCAGGGCATGGACGTCGGCGCCGAACGCAACACCGCCATGCCGGCCGAGTTCCTGATGGAACAGATGGAATGGCGCGAGGCGGTGGAGGAGGCCGAGGCGAGCCGCAGCGTCGACGCGCTGGAAGCGCTGCACGCGCGCCTGCGCGGCGAGATGCGCGCGCAATACGCCGAGCTTGGCCGCTTGATCGACGAAGTGCGCGATTTCGAGGCCGCGACCGGGCTGGTGCGCAAGCTCATGTTCATGGAAAAGCTGCAAAGCGAGATCGGCGACGCGCTGGCCGCACTCGAGGACGACTAGATGGCATTGCTGCAGATCGCCGAACCGGGTCAATCGACCGCGCCGCATCAGCACCGGCTCGCGGTGGGGATCGACCTCGGCACCACCAACTCCCTGGTCGCGACCGTGCGCAACGGCGTCGCCGTGGTACTGAACGACGCCGACGGACATGCCTTGCTGCCTTCGGTCGTGCGCTACGCCCCGGACGGATCGGTCGCCGTAGGTTACGCCGCGCAGGCCGAGGCCGCGCGCGATCCCAAGAACACCATCGTCTCGGTGAAGCGTTTCATGGGGCGCGGGCTGAAGGACATCGCTCATGCGGAAAGCGCGCCCTACGACTTCGTCGATGCGCCGGGGATGGTGCGACTGCGCACCGTCGCGGGCGTCAAGAGTCCGGTGGAAGTGTCGGCCGAGATCCTGCGCACCTTGCGCCTGCGCGCCGAAGCGGCACTGGGCGGACCGCTCGTCGGCGCGGTGGTGACCGTGCCGGCGTATTTCGACGACGCGCAGCGCCAGGCCACCAAGGACGCGGCCCAGCTCGCCGGGCTCAACGTGCTGCGGCTGCTGAACGAGCCGACCGCGGCGGCGATCGCCTACGGCCTCGACAATGCCGCCGAAGGCGTATACGCCGTCTACGATCTGGGCGGCGGAACCTTCGATCTCTCCATCCTGCGTCTTTCTAAGGGCGTGTTCGAAGTGCTGGCCACCAGCGGCGACGCCGCGCTGGGCGGTGACGACTTCGACCAGCGCCTGTTCTGCTGGATCGTCGAACAGGCGCGGCTCGCGCCGCTGTCCCCCGAGGACGCGCGCCTGCTGCTTGCCAAGGCGCGCGAGGCGAAGGAGCAGCTCACCACCCACGCCGAGACGCGCGTGACCGCCACGCTTACGAGCGGCGAAGTGGTGGACGTGGTGGTGACGCAGCAGCAGTTCTGGGACATGACACGCCACCTCGTGCAGAAGACGCTCGCGCCGACGCGAAAGGCCTTGCGCGACGCGGGGCTTGCGCCCGAAGAGGTGAAAGGCGTGGTGATGGTGGGCGGCGCGACGCGCATGCCCAACGTGCAGCAGGCGGTGGCGGAGTTCTTCAAGCAGACGCCGCTCAACAACCTCGATCCGGACAAGGTCGTCGCTTTGGGCGCGGCGATGCAGGCGAACGTGCTGGCCGGCAACCGCACCGCGGACGACGACTGGCTGCTGCTCGACGTCATCCCGCTGTCGCTGGGACTGGAGACCATGGGCGGGCTGGTGGAGAAGATCATCCCTCGCAACTCCACCATCCCCATCGCCAAGGCGCAGGACTTCACCACCTTCAAGGACGGCCAGACCGCGATGAGCCTGCACGTGGTGCAGGGCGAGCGCGAACTGGTTTCCGACTGCCGCTCGCTCGCGCGCTTCGAGCTGCGCGGCATCCCGCCCATGGCGGCGGGCGCGGCGCGCATCCGCGTGACCTTCCAGGTCGACGCCGACGGCCTGCTGTCGGTGAGTGCGCGCGAATCCACCACGGGCGTGCAGGCCTCGGTGACGGTCAAACCGTCTTACGGCCTCGCGGACGAGGACATCACGCGCATGCTCAAGGAATCCTTCGAGCACGCGCGCGAGGACATGCACGCGCGCGCGCTGCGCGAACAGCAGGTCGAGGCGGCGCGGGTGATCGAAGCGGTGGAGTCGGCGCTGGCGCAGGACGGCGACCTCCTGAACGAACAGGAGACCGCGACGATCAGGGCGCTCATCGAGGAGCTGCGCGCCGCGCTGCCGGAACCCGCGGACCACCGCGCGCTCAAACGGCTCATCGACAAGGTGGCCAAGGGCACCGAGGAATTCGCCGCGCGGCGCATGGACCGTTCCATCAAGCGTGCGCTGGCCGGGAAGAAGATCGAACAACTGTGAGGAGCGCCGCGAGGCGCTGAAGCCATGCCTAAGATCACTGTATTGCCGCATCCCGAACTCTGTCCCCAGGGCGCGAGTTTCGAAGCCGATCCCAGGAAATCGCTGTGCGACAACCTGCTCGACAACGGTATCGAGATCGAGCATGCCTCGAAAAATCCTTCCC
>QGUL01000313.1 GCA_003242425.1 Pseudomonadota bacterium
CAAAAAGCCGAAATCGGACAGGCCATCCCCAACGGCGACAACCGCCAGACGCCGCGTTACGGGCCCCGCCACACCATGGAGACGCTGCCTCGCGCGGAAGGCATCGGGCCGCGCGGGCTGCCGCGGCTGGCGGAGATCTACACTGCCAAGGGCGTGGAACTGCGCGGCGACGAGGCGGCGCGCGCCATCGTGCCGATGAAGCCCGCGACCGAAGAGGACTGGTACACCGAATACCTCGCTCCCATCCTGGCGGTTAAGATCGTCAAGGGCCTGGATGAAGCGATCGAGCACATCGAGCGCTACGGTTCGCATCACACCGACGCCATCGTGACCGAGGACGAAGCGCGCGCGCAGCGTTTCCTGCGCGAAGTGGATTCCAGCTCGGTGATGGTGAACGCCTCGACGCGCTTCGCCGACGGCTTCGAATACGGCCTGGGCGCGGAAATCGGCATCTCCACCGACAAGCTGCACGCGCGCGGGCCGGTGGGCCTGGAAGGGCTCACCTCGCAGAAATACGTCGTGCTCGGGCAGGGCGAAGTCCGCACCTGAAGCGCACCGGGGCGCAGACGTGGCAGAGACTCCGCTCGGGCTGATGGGCGGCACCTTCGATCCGGTGCATTACGGGCATCTGCGCCTTGCGCTCGACGCCGCCGACGAATTGCGGCTGCCCGAAGTGCGCTGGATTCCCTCCGGCACGCCGGGCCATCGCGCAGCCGCGCCGCGCGCTCCGGCCGCCGACCGGCTCGCCATGCTGCGCCTGGCCATCGCCGACGAAGCGCGCTTCAGCATCGACGCCTCCGAACTCGAGTCGGACGAGCCCACCTACACGGTACCGATGCTGGAACGCCTGCGGCGCGAGCTCGGCGAGAGGCGCCCGCTGGTGATGATCCTCGGCATGGATTCGTTTCTCACGCTTCACACCTGGCGGAGCTGGGAACGCCTGTTCGATCTGGCGCATTTCGCGGTGGCCGAACGCCCGGGCTACGAACTGGACGTGGACAAGCTGCCCGCGCCGCTCGCGAACGTCTATGCCGAACGGCTCGCCGAAGCGGCCCGCATCGGCGAGCGGCCGCATGGCTATATCGTGCATTTCGCTTCGGCACGGCTCGCCATTTCCTCGACCGACATCCGCGCACGCATCGCGCGCGGCGGCAGCGTGCGTTATTTGCTTCCGGAAACCGTTCTCCGCTATATTGAGTCCAAGGGTTTGTATCGCTGAGCGATGGGCGCTCGGCACGCGACCCGAAGGAGGCCGCCCAGTCTTGGATATCCGCAGGAAGCAAAAAGCCATTGTCGAAGCGCTTGAAGACATCAAAGCCAAAGACATAGCGGTTTACAACGTCAGCCATCTCACCAGCCTCTTCGACCGAGTCATCATCGCCAGCGCGGACTCGGCGCGCCAGATCAAAGCCCTTTCCCGCAGCGTTCAGGACAAGCTGAGCGAGCTTGGGGAACGCGTTTTCGGCGTCGAAGGCGAAGAAGTCGGCGAATGGGTGCTGGTCGACGCGGGCGACGTGATCATCCACATCATGCAACCGGCCATCCGGGCGCATTACAACCTCGAAGAACTCTGGGATCAGCCCAAGCCGCGTGCCCGCCGCAGCGTGCGGGCGCGGGCCAACGCCCAACCCAGCGCCTGAGGCGGGCGGGCGACACCCGCCATGCCGCGTTGGGGAGACTCACGGACCGGGGAGTAGGGTGTGCGTCTGCTCATCGTCGCCGTCGGCGAACGCATGCCCGGATGGGTGGACGAGGCGTTCGCCGATTACAGCCGCCGGATGCCACGCAAGGCGCGCATCGAGCTGATCGAGATCCGTCCCGAGCGCCGCGGCGGCAGCCGCACCCCGGCGCAATGCATGCGGGCCGAGGCGGCGCGAATCGAAGCCGCGCTGCCGCCCCAGGCGCGGCGCATCGTGCTCGACGAACGCGGGGCCGATTTCACCACCGCGCGGCTGGCCGAGTCGCTCGGACGCTGGCTGGGCGAAGGCCGCGACCTGGCTTTCATCATCGGCGGCGCGGACGGCCTGGACCCGGCACTGAAAAGCACCGCCGAGCTGCAGTTGCGGCTGTCCAGCCTGACCCTGCCGCATGCCTTAGTTCGCGTGCTGCTCGCGGAGCAGCTTTATCGGGCCGTGTCGATCCTCGATAATCATCCGTATCACCGGACATAAAGAACAACTAATGCTCGCCCCGCTGCCCCGGATCTACCTCGCCTCGCGCAGCCCGCGCCGGCGCGAGCTGCTGAAGCAGATCGGCGTGCCTTTCGACGTGCTGGTGCTGCGCGAACACGCCGGCCGCGAAGGCGACGTGGACGAGACGCCGCGACCCGGCGAAGATCCGCAGCAGTACGTCGAAAGGATCTGCCGCGCCAAGGCCGAAGCCGGCTGGATGCGCGTGCTGCAGCGTCAGTTGCCGCGCCTGCCGGTGCTGGCGGCCGATACCACCGTGTGCCTCGACGGCCAGATCTTCGGCAAGCCGGCCGACCGCGCCGACGCGATCCGCATGCTCAAGCAGCTCTCCGGACGCGAACACCGGGTGCTGACCGCCGTGGCGCTCGCCTACGACAGCACCATGGACTTCGTGCTGAACGAGAACGTGGTGCGCTTCCGCCCTCTGGAAGAGGACGAGATCATCCATTACGTCGATACCGGCGAGCCCTACGACAAGGCCGGCGCCTACGCCATCCAGGGACGCGCCGCGGCCTTCATTCCCGAAATCCTCGGCAGCTACACCGGCGTGATGGGGCTGCCGCTTTACGAAACGGCCGCGTTGCTGCGCCGTTTCCAGAGCCAGTACCGCTCATGAGCAGCGCCCCGCAGTCGCCCGCGCCCACCGTGCCGCGCACGGCGGTGGAACGCGATGTGGTGCCCGAGGACATCCTCATCAACATCACGCCGCAGGAGACGCGCGTGGCGGTGGTCGCCGACGGCCCGGCGACGGAGCAGCAATCCAAAGCGATCCCCAACCGGGGCCGGGCGGGGACACTCAACAGGGGAAAGGGGGGGCCGGGCGTTCCCGGACGGAGGCGGGCTTTGTTCAAAAATGTTT
>QGUL01000314.1 GCA_003242425.1 Pseudomonadota bacterium
GGGCACCCTTTTACTGGGGGCCCCACCCGGGGGCGCCCCCCAAGGCCAATTCGCTTCCGGGTGGATGTTCCCCCACGGCCGCGGCGGCGCAGGTGGCGGACGGCCTGGCGCACGGCCTCTTCCAGCTCGCGGTCGCGCAAGGTCACGAATACGCCGAGCGCGCGCTGCGTTTCGTCCGTCATGCGGAGCCGCGCCTGCCCGAGTGCATGACGCCGCCCGCGCCGCCGAAGCTCGCCGCGTTGCGCGAAGGGCTGCCCGCCCACCGGCTCGAGATCGTCGAGCTGGTGGAACGACTCGCGCCGCGTTTCGACATCGATCCCGCGCTCGCGCTGGCCGTCATCGCAGTCGAGTCCAATTTCGACGCCCGCGCGCGTTCGCCGAGGAACGCGCAAGGGCTGATGCAACTCATTCCCGCCACCGCGCAACGCTTCAAGGTCCGCGACGCCTACGATCCGGCGGAGAACGTCAAGGGCGGGCTCGCCTATCTGCGCTGGCTGCTGTCCTACTACCGGGGGCAGGTGGAGCTCGCGATCGCCGCCTACAACGCCGGCGAGGGCGCGGTGGATCGTCACGGCGGCGTGCCGCCCTATGCGGAAACGCGGGCCTACGTGCGCAAAGTGCTGGAGCTCTACGAAGCGCAAACGCATCCTTACGATGCCTCGCTCGCACAGCCTTCGCCGGTGTTGCGGCAGCAGACGGCGCGGATGTAAGGCTCAGGGCATGCGCTGCGCGGCCGGCGGTTCCGCGATGGCTTCGAGCAGCGCCTGCGCCGCCTCTTCGATGAGATAGGGCTTGGTCATCAGCCGCACCCGGAGATGCGACGGCACGCGTTCGCCGTAGCCGGTCGCCAGCACCACCGGCAGACCGGGCCAGCGGAGAGCGACGGCTTCGGCCAGATCCACGCCGCTCATGCGGCCGGGCATGACGATGTCGCTGAACACCGCCTGCACGGAGATGCCCGCTTCGAGCTGTTTCAGCGCCTCGTCGGCGGTGCTCGCCTGGATCACTTCGAAACCAAGGCCCGTGAGCGCGGCGGCCGTCACCTTGCTCACCAGCGGATCGTCCTCCACGAACAGCACGCGCACCGGCCCGGCCGGCAGCGACAGTGCGCGGCGACGCGCCGCGCGCGCGGGCGGTTCCTGCGATTTCGGCAGCATGAGCCGCACCACCGTTCCGACGTGCGGTGCGCTTTCGATCTCCACGTCGCCGCCGGAACCGCTGGCGAGGTGGTAGACCTGCGACAGCCCGAGGCCCGTCCCCTGTCCCTTGCCCTTGGTGGTGAAGAAGGGATCGAACACCTTGGGCAGCACTTCGGGATCGATGCCGCTGCCCACATCCGCTACTTCGATGCACACCATGTCGCCCAGACGGGTGTTGCGCGCGTTGTAGGCGGACACGACGATGCGTCCGCCGTTCGGCATCGCGTCGCGGGCGTTGAACAGCAGGTTGAGGAGCGCAAGCTCCAGTTGCGAAGGGTCGGTGCGCGCGGCCCACAGGTCGGGACTGACGTTGAGGTGCAGCGCGATGTCGGGCGGCAGCGCCTTGGTGAGCAGCGGTTCCACCGCCAGCAGCCGGTCGGCCAGATCGACCGGCGCGAGCTGCAGCGGCTGCCGCTTGCTGAAGGACTGCAACTGCTGGATCAGGGCGCGGGCGCGGAAGGCGGCGCGCTGGCAGGCTTCCACCATTCTGCGACTCTGCGGGTCCTGCGTCCGTTGCTCGATCACCTGCAGGCCCAGGTTGAGCGTATGCAGCAGGTTGTTGAAATCGTGCGCGATGCCGCTCGTCAGCCGGCCCAGCGCTTCGAGCTTGGCGCTTTGATCGAGCCTGGCCTGCGCCGCGAGCGCCTCGCGGGTCGCCTCCTGCACCCGCTCTTCGAGCATGCGGGCTGATTCGCGCACGCGCGCATCCGCTTCGTTCAGCGCCGCGGCCACTTCGTCGAATTCCGGCACGCCGGTGTGCTGCAACGCCGCCGGCTCGCCGCGCTGCAGGCGTTCGGCCGCTTCGCGCAACTGGGCGAGCGCCCCGCGCACGCCGGCGAGGAACCACGCCACGCCTGCGCCGGCGAGCACCAGGAAGGCGAGCACGACCGCCACGGCCTCGCCCGGGCTGTGGGGGCCGTGCGCGATCGCCCACACGGCGCCCACCACGGCGAGCAGGCAAAGGCCCAGGGTCAGGAGCAGAATGCGGAAGTGAAGGGACACGGCGAGGAACGCGGACGGGGTCCCGCTTGACCAATCGGTAAAGGGCGCGCGGCCAGGGTAGCATGCGGGCTGAAGCGGGCCGCCGGGCCGAATGCGCGGCCGACACGATGTTTCACAAATGGAGCGGTCAATGACACGACTCAGGTACGGATTGGCGATCGCGTTGCTGTTCGGCGCTGCCGCGGCGCAGGCGGCACCGGTCGTCGAGGTCTACAAAAGCGCCACCTGCGGCTGCTGCAAGGAATGGATCCGCCATCTGCGGGAGAACGGTTTCGAAGTGCGCGCCCACGATGTGCCCGACCCGGCCGCCCACCGCGCCAAGGCGGGCGTTCCCCAGGCCTTAGGCAGTTGTCATACCGCCCTCGTCGAGGGCTACGCGATCGAAGGGCATGTACCCGCCGCCGACATCAAGCGGCTGCTCGCCGAACGTCCCAAGGCCCGCGGCCTGGCGGTTCCCGGTATGCCCATAGGCGCGCCGGGAATGGAAGTGGGTACTAACGTCGAGCCCTATTCCGTGCTGCTGATCGGCCCCGACGGCCAGACCTACCGCACCTACTCGCGCTATCCCGAATAAGCGGGCTTTCACCGTAACCGGCAGGTTCTGCCCGGTCCGGCGCGCCGGGCACGCCCGCGCTTGACTCTCCCATCGTTGGAGACTTTAAGCTGCTGCGCACAGGCTACGGAACGACAACATGAGCAGCACCACCGTCCACGAACTGGCGATCGAAGGCATGACCTGCGCCGCCTGCGTGAACCGCGTCGAGAAGGCGCTGGCGCGGGTGCCGGGCGTCGCGCGCGCAAGCGTGAACCTCGCCACCGAACGCGCCCGGGTCGAAGCGCGGG
>QGUL01000315.1 GCA_003242425.1 Pseudomonadota bacterium
TCCGGAAGCGGCCGGCGGCATGGTGGAACCGACGCTTCCCGCCTTTCCCTGATCAAAAGAACGGAGCGCACGCTCCGGCTCAAGCGCCGTTCCAACGGCGCATCGGCTCGCTGGCCCGAGCGAGCCTCAGGCCCCGTCCCCCCATGACGGGGCCTTCCCATTTACGGTGCGCGCACTTCGGGCCTGCGCGTGCGTCCCGGGCGGAAATGTCCGGTGTCGTCGTAATACGCCGGATCCTCGTTCGCGGCACACCAGCCTGGAATGCCGAGAATCGGCACCGGTTGCAGCGAAGCCGTGTCGCGCAGCGTAGCTTCGTCCACGAGCTGCTCCGCGATCGCAGCATCCAGCGCGGCGTTCTGCACCGCTTCCGGCAGCGCGAAGAAATCGTCCTCCACCGCAACGCACAAGGCATGGGCGACGATGCCCTTGTAAGGCACGACGGCTTTCTCGTGCACGGCGTGGCCGAGGATGCGGAAAGCCATGTGCGCCCGCACCGCTTCGCGGTGCATCACGAACAACGCCTTCCACTGGAAACCGCGCAGCAGTTCGATGAGCTGCGGACGGCTGCAGGCCACCGCCATTCCGCTTTCGTCGAGCAGCGTCAGCACATCGCGGGCGACGCTGCGGGCGCGGCCCGCCTGCCGTGCGAGCTCCTCGATGTGCAGGCGGTTGATGACGGCCTTGGTGCGCGGGAAGACGAGCCACGCCAGCGCGTTGAACAGGTCGTGCCAGTTGTGCGGCCGCGTCAGCACTTCGCCTCGCGCCCAGGCCCGCCCTTCGTACTCCGCCGCCGACACCTTCTGCGTCTGTGTCACGAAGCGGACGGGCAATCCCTGCGCGTTGACCAGACCCTGCCGCTCGGCAAGCGCGTTCAAGGACGTGTTGTCCGGAAAGCGGTCCGCAGGCAGCGCCTCGACCAGCGACCGCACGGTGGCAAACAGCGGCGAATCGAGCAGCGCCTGCCGGTCCCAGCGTGCCTCCGCCTTCATCACGCCTGCAGACGCCAGCTCAGCGATTCGCCCGCGCGCAAGGGGACGAGTTCAGCCTCGCCGAATTCGAAGCGCTGCGGCACCTGCCAGGGCGCACGCACGAGCGTGATGCGCTCGGTGTTGCGCGGCAGCCGGTAGAAATCCGGTCCGTTGAAGCTGGCGAAGGCTTCCAGCTTGTCGAGCGCGCCCGCCTGTTCGAAGGCTTCGGCGTAGAGCTCGATCGCGGCGTGCGCCGTGAAGCAGCCGGCGCAACCGCAGGCCGCTTCCTTGTCGTGCCGCGGATGCGGCGCGCTGTCGGTGCCGAGGAAGAATTTCGGACTGCCGCTCGTCGCCGCCGCGACCAGGGCTTTGCGATGCCGTTCGCGCTTCAGCACGGGCAGGCAGTAGTAGTGCGGCCGCAAGCCGCCCTGGAAAATCGCGTTGCGGTTGTAGAGCAGATGGTGCGCGGTGATGGTGGCGCCGATGTTCGGTCCGCTGTCGCGCACGAATTCGGCCGCTTCCTTCGTCGTGATGTGTTCGAAGACGATGCGCAGTTTCGGAAACCGCCGCACGATCTCGGCCATCACGGTGTCGATGAACACTTTCTCGCGGTCGAACACGTCCACGCCGGGCGTCGTCACTTCGCCATGCACGAGCAGCGGCACGTCGTGCTCCTCCATCGCCGCGAGTGCGGGCGAAGCGCGATCGAGCGAAGTCACGCCCGAATCCGAGTTGGTGGTCGCGCCGGCCGGGTAGTACTTGAGCGCGTGCACGAATCCGCTCGCCTTCACCTTCGCGATCTCCTCCGGCGTGGTGTTGTCGGTGAGATAGAGCGTCATCAGGGGCTCGAAGCGCATACCCTCCGGCAAGGCGCGCAGGATGCGCTCGCGATAAGCGCGCGCGAGTTCCACCGTCGTCACCGGCGGTTTGAGATTGGGCATGATGATCGCGCGCGCGAACTGCCGCGCGCTGTACGGCAGCACGCTTTCGAGCGCGGCGCCGTCGCGCAGATGCAGATGCCAGTCGTCGGGGCGGGTCAGGGTGAGGCTTTGCATTCGTGATCCTTCATTCGGCCTGGTCGCGCAGGCCCAGTTCGTAGAGTTCGTTCTTGCGCGCGCCGGTGATCGCCGCCGCGAGCCGCGCCGCGTCCTTCAACGGCAGCGCTTCCCGCAACAGCTTCAGCACGCGTTCGCCTTCGATGCGCGTCGCGTCGGCGTCGGCTGCCGCCGGCGAGACGATGAGCACGAATTCGCCCCGCAGGCGGTTCGCGTCCTCAGCGAGCCACGCGGGCGCCTCGCCGAGCGGGCAGACATGCACGCTCTCGTACAGCTTGGTGAGCTCGCGCGCGATTGTAAGCGTGCGCCCGGGCCCGTAGACCGCAAGCAGATCCTCGACGCATTCGGCGACGCGATGCGGGGCTTCGTAGAACACCAGGGCATAGGGCGCGCTCCGCCAGCCCTCCAGCAGCTTGCGGCGGGCGCTCGCTTTCGCCGGCAGGAAGCCCACGAACAGGAACGGTCCGCTGATCCCGGACACGGACAAGGCCGCAATCGCAGCATTGGGCCCCGGCACGGGCACGATGCGGTGGCCCGCTTCGCGGGCCGCGGCGACCACCAGCGCACCGGGATCGGAAATCGCCGGCGTGCCGGCATCGCTGATCAGTGCCACCGCACGGCCCGCCTCCAGCTCGCGCAGCACTTCCTGCGTGGCGCGCGCCTCGTTGTGTTCGTGCAGCGACCTCAGGCTCGTGCGGATGCCGTGATGGGCGAGCAGCGTCGCGCTCGTGCGCGTATCCTCGGCGTACACCACATCCACGCTGCGCAGCACCTCCAGGGCGCGCAGCGTGATGTCTTTCAAATTACCGATCGGCGTGGCGACCACATATAATGCGGCGCGCAGCTTGTCGGAGTGTTGTTCCGCGTGCCCGCTCATCGATTGATACGTTCTCTTTGCACCGCGCTGGCTGCGGCGAGCCTGGCATTGTCCTGTGCCCCCATGCCGCCTGCAACCCAGCCGCCTGCCCAACCGGCGCCGGTGGTCGCGCCCGAAACGCCCGCACCGCCGGTCGA
>QGUL01000316.1 GCA_003242425.1 Pseudomonadota bacterium
CCTACGAGCCGCGCGGCACGCATATCTAGTCAGCGCGGCGCCGGCGGGGCGAGCGCCCCGCCGGCTCGACAACGCTCCTGCGGCGTGGTGTGATTCCGGCCATGCCGCGCCGTACCAAGCCTCCCTCTTCCCTGCCGCGCGCCGATGCGGCGGCCCAGGTGCTCTGCCGCGAATACCTGGAACGCGACGAGCTGCGCCAGGGCCTCGAAAACACCGCCGTCAAGGATTACCTCCTCAGCGAGGCCGAGCTGGAGGCTTCGCTGCAGGAAGCGCTCGCCTCGCCGCACCGCCAGGGCGAGGACGTCTGGCTGTTCGCCTACGGCTCGCTGATCTGGAACCCGGTGCTGGAATACGCCGAGCGGCGGATCGTCACCGTGCACGGCTGGCACCGCAGCTTCTGCATGTGGTCGCGGGTCAACCGCGGCACGCCCGAACGTCCCGGCCTGGTCCTCGCGCTGGACCGCGGCGGACGCTGCACCGGCATCGCCTACCGCATCCCGGGCGCCATCGCGGTCGACGAGCTGCGGCTGTTGTGGCGGCGCGAGATGTTCCTCGGCTCCTACATCCCGCGCTGGGTGCATGCCACGCACGGCGGTCAATCGCTGCGGGCACTGGCCTTCGTCGTCAATCGCGACCGGCCGGGATACGCCGGCCGGCTCGCGCCGGAGCGCATCGCCGACATCCTCTGCGAGGCCGCCGGCAAGCTGGGCAGCAACCTCGACTACCTGCACCTCACGCTCGACGGGCTCGCCACCCACGGGATCCGCGATCCCAATCTGCTCAGGCTGGATGCGCTGATCCGCGCGCGCCTGGCCGAGTTCGAAACAGGCGAAGCCTACGCGCGCCTGCAGCTCTGAACCGTTTCAGGCTTTCGCGCCCGCCGAAACTGGTCTAAAGAGAAAGACAGAACAGCACACGCCCGCGCCACGGGCGCCAAGCGTCTATGCGAACCATCGGCCGCAGCCTGCGGGGCAAGGACATGGCGGCACCGCGCGAAGCTCCGCGTCCGGGACTGCGCGGCAATTACAGCGAAGCGCGACGCGATTACACGGTCCCCCAACAATGGGAGCGCTACAGCGAAGACGAACATACGCTGTGGCAACTGCTCTACGCCCGTCAGCGCCGGCTGGCGGCGCGCTACGCCTGCCCGGAGTTCCTGGCCGCGCTGGAACGCATCGACTCGCCCCACCGCATTCCCCGCCTGGACCTCGCGAGCCGCAAGCTGCGGCGCGCGACCGGATGGGAGCTGGTCGGCTTGCCCGGGCTGATCCCGGAACGCGAGTTCTTCGAGCACCTCGCGCACCGGCGCTTCCCCGTGACGGTGTGGCTGCGCACCGCGCAGGAGTTCGACTACATCGCCGAGCCCGATCTGTTTCACGACTTCTTCGGCCACGTGCCGCTGCTCTTCGACGGCGTCTACGCCGAGCACCTGCAGGCCTACGGCATGGGCGGGCTGAAGGCGCTGCCCCTGGGCGGGCTGCCCTACCTTGCGCGCCTGTACTGGTACACGATCGAATTCGGGCTGGTGCGCAGTCCGGACGGCGTGCGCGCCTTCGGCGCCGGGCTGCTCTCTTCCAGCGCCGAGCTGCCCTACGCGGTGCAGGACGAGCGGCCGCGGCGCGTGGCCTTCGATCTCATGCGCGTCATGCGCACCCGCTACCGCATCGACCGTTTCCAGTCCTGCTATTTCGTGCTCGACAACTTCGCGCAACTGCTGCACGACACGGCGCCGGACTTTACGCCCTACTACGAGCGCCTCAAACAGCTGCCGGCGCTGGATGCCGACGAGGCCGTGCCGGAAGACCGGCTCGTCGTCTGCGATGACGGCGCACGCTGCTAGAATCGCGGCTTTTCGATCGGCTCTTTGCACGGCGTTCGCGCCGCATTCCCATCGCCATGAAGCTTGCCAGCCTGAACGACGGCACGCGCGACGGCGCCCTGTGCGTTGTCTCGCGCGACCTCAAATACGCCACCGTCGCCTACGACATCGCCCCGACCCTGCAGGCCGCGCTCGACGACTGGGACTATCTCGCGCCGCTGCTGGGCGAGCTCTACGAACAGGCCAACCGCGCGCCCTCCGGCTCGCGCTGGTTCGAATTCGACCCGTGCCGCTTCGCCGCGCCGCTGCCGCGCGCCTACGCCTGGATCGGCGCCTCGGCCTATCCCTCGCACATGGAGCGGCTGCGCAGCGCGCGCGGCCTGCCGCTGCCGGAGGACTTCCGCAAGGAGCCGTGGCTGCTCAACGGCCGCGCCGACGCGGCGCTCGCCGGGCACGAGGACATCCTCCTCGACGACGAGGCGCTGCAGCTCGACCTGGAGGCGGAAATCGCCGTCGTCACCGGCGACGTGCCGCGCGGCGTCAAGCGCGAACGCGCGGGCGAACACATCCGCCTGTTCGTGCTGGCCAACGATCTCACCGCACGGGCGCTGGTGTCGGCGGAACTGACGAAAGGCAACGGTCTGTTCCATGCCAAGACCGCGCTCGCGTTCGCGCCCGTCGCCGTCACCCCCGACGAACTGGGTGCGGCCTGGGACGGCAGGCGCGTCCACCTGCCGCTCGAAGTGCAGCTCAACGACGAGCCGCTCGGCTTGCCGCACGCCGGCACCGACATGGCTTTCGACTTCCCCGCGCTCATCGCCGCGGCCGCGCGCATGCGCGATTTGCGCGCCGGCACCATCATCGGATCAGGTGCCGTCTCCAACCGGGACGCTTCCGTAGGTGCCTGTTCGCTCGCGGAAAAACGCGCGCTGCAGGAGGAAGCGCTCGACGCGCCGCTGCTGCGTATCGGCGACCGCATCCGCATCGAAATGCGCGCCGCCGACGGCCAGTCGATCTTCGGCGCCATCGCGCAAACGGTCGTGCACCCCGACCGCCGCGACCCGCAGGAAGGCGCGTCTTCCGGCGCATCGTCCGACACCGCTCCCGCAGACCAGGCGGCCTGATTCCGTTCTCCGGCACACGACTTGCACAAGGCGCGTCGGTCGCCCGCGAAGGCGCGGCGGGTGCGCTTCGGCGACTTACGCC
>QGUL01000014.1 GCA_003242425.1 Pseudomonadota bacterium
GATCACGTCTCACGGATGGCGTTGACCGCGCTGTGAGCTGGTACAGCCGCACCGCGCAGGGCTGGCGCATCGCCGTGCACGTGCAGCCCGGGGCGAAGAAATCGGAAGTGGCGGGGCTGCACGGCGAGCGCCTGAAGATCCGCGTCGCCGCCCCGCCGCTGGAAGGGCGCGCCAACGAGGCGCTGATCGCCTTCCTGGCGGAAAAACTCGCGCTGCCGCGCGCCCGCGTACGCGTGGCGAAGGGCGGGCAGGCGCGCACCAAACTCGTTGAGATCGACGACCCGAACGCCGATCCCGCGCGGCTGCTGGAAGCTTAAGCCGCCTCGTAGCAGAGGTGGCCGGCGACGAAGGTGTAGCGCACCCGTCCGGGCAGCTCGTAGCCGAGGAAAGGCGTGTTCTTGCCCTGGCTCTTGAGCGTCTCGGGGCTGACCTTGAACCAGCCTTCGGGATCGAAGACACAGACATCGGCTACCGCGTTCAGGCCCAGGTGACCGGCGTCGATGCCCAGGATGCGCGCCGGATCGCAGGTCACGCGCGCCAGCGCCTTCACCAGCGGCAGCTTCGACTCCTGCGCCCATTTCAAGGTCAGGGGCAGGAGCAGCTCGAGTCCCGTGGCGCCCGGTTCGGATTCGCCGAAGGGCATCTGCTTCACGTCCTCGTCGAGCGGCGTGTGGTCGGAGCACACCGCATCGATCACGCCTTCGCGCACGCCTTCGCGCAAGGCGTCGCGGTCGCGCAGCGAGCGGAACGGCGGCATGACGTTGCAGTGCGTGTCGAAATAGCCGAGATCCATTTCGGACAGATGCAGATGATGCGCGCCGACGTCGCAGCTCACCTTCAGGCCTTCCTCCTTCGCCTTGCGTACCATCTCCACGCCCTCTGCGGTGGAGAGCCGGCACAGATGCAGGCGCGTGCCGGTGGCGCGCGCAAGCTGCAAGAGCGTCGCGAGCGCGATGGTCTCGGCGAAGCTCGGAATACCCGGCAGGCCGAGCCGGGTCGCCACCTCGCCGTCGTGCGCGACGCCCGCCTTGCCGAGAAAGGCGTCCTGCGGCCGCAGCCACACGGCGAAATCGAAGGTGGCCGCGTATTGCAGCGCGCGCCACAGCACTTCGGTGTCGACCACCGGACGTTCGGCCTGCGAGAAGGCGACCCAGCCGGCGTCGCGCACCTCCGCCATTTCGGTGAGCCGCTCGCCCTCGAGCTTGGAGGTCAGCGCGCCGAGCGGATAGACGGGGGCGAGATTGAGCACGCGCGCGCGATGCTTGAGCATTTCCACCAGCCCCGGCTCATCGAGCGGCGGATCGGTGTCGGGCGGACAGGCGAGGCTGGTGACGCCGCCCGCCACGGCGGCATGCATTTCCGACTGCAGCGTCGCCTTGTGCTCGAAGCCCGGCTCGCGCAGACGCGCGGCGAGGTCCACCAGACCCGGCATGACGACGAGCCCCTTTGCGTCGACGACGCGATCGGGGCGGAAACCGTCCGGCGCGGTGCCGAGACCGACGATCCGGCCTTCGGCGATGTACACGTCCTGTACCTTGTCGAGGCCGTGCTTGGGGTCGATCACCCGACCGTTCTGGATCTGCGTCTTCATTCCTGTCAATTACCGGCAAGGATGGACATGACCGCCATGCGGACGGCGATACCGAAAGTGACCTGGGGCAGGATCACGGCCTGCTCGCCGTCGGCCACGGCGGAGTCGATTTCCACGCCGCGGTTCATCGGCCCCGGATGCATCACGATGGCATCGGGTTTGGCGAGCGCGAGCTTCTCCGGCGTGAGGCCGTAGTACTTGAAGTACTCCTGCGCGCTGGGCAGCAGCGGACCGCGCATGCGCTCGTTCTGCAGCCGCAGCATCACCACCACGTCGACGTCGCGCAGACCCGCGTTCATGTCGTGGAACACGCGCACGCCGAGCTTCTCCACGCCCGTGGGCAGCAGGGTCTGCGGACCGATCACCCGCAGATCGGGCGTGCCGAGCGTCGTCAGCGCATGAATGAGCGAACGCGCGACGCGCGAATGCAGCACGTCGCCCACGATCGCCACCGACAGGGCGGTGAAGTCCTTCTTGTAATGACGGATGGTGTAGGCATCGAGCAACCCTTGAGTGGGATGGGCGTGGCGGCCGTCACCGGCGTTGATGACGTGCACGTGCTTGGGCACGTGCTGCGCGATGAGATGCGCGGCGCCGCTTTGCGCATGCCGCACGACGAACATGTCGGCGTGCATGGCCGTGAGGTTGTCCACCGTGTCGAGCAGGGTTTCGCCCTTGTTGGTGGACGAGGTGTTGATGTTGAGGTTGATGACGTCGGCGGACAGCCGCTTCGCGGCGATCTCGAAGGTCGTGCGCGTGCGCGTGGAGTTCTCGAAGAACAGGTTGAACACCGATTTGCCGCGCAGAAGCGGCACCTTCTTCACCTCGCGCTCGGTCACGCCCACGAAGGAGGAGGCGGTGTCGAGGATGTGGGTGAGCACCTCGCGCGGCAGCCCTTCGATGGTGAGCAGGTGCTGCAGCTCGCCGTTTTCGTTCAGTTGGGGATTGCGCATCTTCATGTCGTTATTGCGCCCGTTCGTCGTCGTAACGCAGCGACAGCCGGCCGCTCGCGTCGCGATCGAGCACCAGCATGGGGCCCGCCGGCCCCTCGGTGGTCTCCCCCACGTATTGCGCGGAGGTCGGCAGCCCGCGGCCGCCGCGGTCCACCAGCCCCACCAGTTCGATGCTGGCCGGGCGGCCGTAGTCGAACAGCTCGTTCATCGCGCCGCGCACCGTGCGGCCGGTGTAGAGCACGTCGTCGACGAGCAGGATGTGGCGGTCGTTCACCTCGAAGGGAATGTGCGAACGCTTGATGTCCTGCTTCAGGCCCGACTGGTGGAAGTCGTCGCGATAGAAGGAGATGTCGATCGCGCCCAGCGGCACGCGCAGATCCAGGTCGGCATGCAGGCGCTCGGCGAGCCAGACCCCGCCGGTATAGATGCCCACCATGGCGGTCTCGGGTCGCACCCGCGGACGCAGTTGTTCGAGCAGCTTGGCGTAGAGGGCTTCGGCCTCAGGCAGCGTCGTGATCATCGAAGTAGTTCTGCAGAATGATTTGTGCGGCAAGCGAATGGGTGAGCGCCTTGTCGGCGCGGCCGCCGCGGCCCTGCGCGCGCAATTGCGCTTCGGCCTCGACCGAGCTCAGGCGTTCGTCCACCAGCGCGACGGGCAGGCCGTAACGGCCCTCGAGCTGGCGCGCGAAGCGCCGCACCCGGCGCGTAAGCTCGTGCTCGCTGCCGTCCATGTTGAGCGGCAGGCCCAGCACCAGCCGCACCGGCTTCCAGGTCTCGACCAGCCGCGTGACGGCGGCAAAGCGCGCCGCGTTGCTTTCGGCGTCGATGCTTTCCAGCGGATGTGCCACGCCGAGTGCGGTCTCGCCGACCGCCACGCCGATGTGGCGCAGACCGAAATCGAAGGCGAGCACCGTGCCCTGCACGGACGAAATGGCGACGGATGAAGCAGGGCGGCGCACCGTCATGCCGGCCTGCTCATGCATGGCCGGCCTCGTCGGAGAGGCTGGCGTAGGACACGCCGAGCAGTTGCATGGCCGCCGGCAGGCGTTCCTCGGCCGGCAGGTCGAAGATGATCTGTTCGTTGGCCGGCACGGTGAGCCAGGCGTTCTGCTTGATCTCGTGCTCGAGCTGCCCGGCCGCCCAGCCCGAATAGCCCAGTGTCACCAGCAGGCGCTTGGGTCCGTTGCCCGCGCCCACCGCTTCGAGGATGTCGCGCGAAGTGGTGAGGCCGAGATTGGGTGTGACGGCGAGCGTGGAATTCCACGGGCCGGCGGGCGAGTGCAGCACGAAGCCGCGGTCGGTCTGCACCGGCCCGCCGAAATAGACAGGCATTTCGTGCAGTTCGCGCGGGCCGAGCTCGATGTTGAGCCGCTCGAACAGCGTCAGCAGGCTCATGTCGATCGGCCGGTTGATGACCACGCCGAGCGCGCCCTGTTCGCTGTGCTCGCACACCAGGGTGAGCGAGCGCGCGAAATAGGGATCGACCATGTTCGGCATGGCGATCAGGAAATGGTTGGTGAGATTGACGCTGGCCACGGGCGCATTCTACCTGTTGCGCCTCGCCCCGCGCGACTGCCTGCCCGCGCGGACAGCAGGGAAATCGCCGTGCCCGAACGGGGACGCCGCCCGCGTCCCCGTCGCGCCGCTTCAGACCGCCACCGGCTGCTTGACGAAGGCGGCGATGTGTTCGAGCAGCTGGTCTTCCTGGTAGGGCTTGCCGAGGTAGACGTTGACGCCCACCTGCGCCGCGTAGTTGCGGTGCTTCTCGGCCGTGCGCGAAGTGATCATGATGATCGGGATGTGTTTCAGGCGCGGATCGTTGCGCACGTTGCGCGTGAGGTCGAAGCCGTCCATGCGCGGCATCTCGATATCGACCAGCATGACGTCGGGCACCGTCTCCTGGAGTTGCTCCATCGCATCCACGCCGTCCTTGGCGGTGAGCACGTTGTAGCCTTCGCGCGCGAGCAGGCGCCCGGTGATCTTGCGCACGGTGAGCGAGTCGTCGACGATCATCACCGTCGGCGCGCTCGGACCCTCCGGCTCGTCCGCCACCGGCGCGGCCGCCTGGGCGTGGGTCTCGGTGTAGCGCTCGTTCTGGACCAGGATCACCGGGTTGAGGATCAGCACGATCTCGCCCGTGCCGAGCACCGTCGCGCCGGTCACGCCGATCACGCGGGCGAGCAGCGGACCGGTGTTCTTGACCACGATTTCCTGGTTGCCCAGCACCTCGTCCACCTGCACGGCCGCGACCGAGGCGCCGCTGCGCAGCAGCATGACGGGCGTGACGCGCTGCTTCTCCGGCTGGTGGGCGAAATCGCCCAGCAGGCGCGGCAGGTAGCGCAGCGGGAAGGCGCGCTCCTGCCAGCGCACTTCGCCGGCGGCGTGGCAGGCCTGCAGCTCGTCCTCCTTCATCTGGCGGATCTGTTCCACCATCACCGAGGGCACGGCGTAGGTGCGGCCGGCGGCCCGGATCAGCACCGCTTGCGTGACCGCCGTGGTGAGCGGCAGGAAGATGGTGAAGCTGGTGCCCTTGCCCGGTTCGGACTGGGTGTCCACGCGCCCGCCGAGGGCTGAGATCTCGCTCTTCACCACGTCCATGCCGACGCCGCGGCCGGCCAGTTGTGTCACTTCGCTGGCGGTGGAGAAGCCGGGATGGAAGATGTACTGTGCCAGCTCGTCGTTGCCGATTTCCACGCCGGGCGCGAGCAGGCCGAGCGACTCGGCCTTCTTGCGGATGCGTTCGAAATCCAGGCCGGCGCCGTCGTCGGCGACGGTGAGCATGATTTCGTTGCCTTCCTGGCGCACCTCGATCCGGATCTCACCGACCTGGGGCTTGCCGCGGGCCGCGCGCGTGTCCGGGTCCTCGACGCCGTGCACCACGCAGTTGCGCAGCATGTGCTCGAAGGGCGCGGTGATGCGCTCCAGCACCGACCGGTCCAGTTCCACCTGGCCGCCGCGGATGTCGAGCACAGCACGCTTGCCGGTCTCCTTGGTCGCCTGGCGCACCACGCGGTAGAGACGTTCGCTCACGCTGGAGAAGGGCACCATGCGGATGCGCATGAGGTTGCTCTGCAGCTCGCGCGTGAGCCGCGCCTGCGCGGACAGCGCCGCATCGGTTTCGTCGAGGGCCTTGAGCAGGTTGCCGTGCACGGTCTGCACGTCGTTCACACTCTCGGCCATGGAGCGCGTGAGCTCCTGGAAGCGCGTGAAGCGGTCGAATTCCAGCGGGTCGAATTCCTGGTGCTGTTCCTGCGCCAGCGCCAGCCGGGACTGCATCTGCGATTCGGCCTGGATCTCGATTTCGCGCAGCTGGGCGCGCAGACGCGTGACGTTCTCGGTCAGATCCTGCACCGCGGCCTTGATGGCCCGCATTTCGCCCTCGATGCGGCTGCGCGCGATACTGACCTCGCCCGCCTCGTTGACGAGCCGGTCGATGAGGTCGGCGCGCACACGCAACAGCGCCCGCTGCTGCGCCAGCAGTTCGGCTTCCTCCGGCGTGATGGCCGGGGCCGCGGCGGCGGGCACAGCGGCTTCCGGCGCCTGTTCGGCAGCCGGCGCGCTCGGCGCGACCGGTTGCGGCTGGGGCTGCGACGCCGGGGCCGCGGCCGGGTTCTGCAGCCGCTCGTACAGCATGTTGAGCCGGTCGTAGGCGTTCTCCAGTTCGTCGAACAGCGTGACCGGCAGGGTCTTCAGCGCCAGCGCGTTCTCGACCCGCGTCTCCATAGCGTGGGTGAGTTCGCCGATCCCCATGGCGCCGGCCATGCGCGCCGAGCCCTTGAGAGTGTGCAGCACCCGCTGCAGGCTGTGGCCCACGGCGACGTTGTCCGGATGGTCGCGCCAGTCGCGCAGGCCCGCGCCGATGGCCGGCATGAGTTCCTGCGCCTCTTCGAGGAAGATCGGCAGCAGCTGCGGATCGAGGTCATCGTCGATGCGCGCCTCGCCCAGTTCCAGCGGCACGTCCTCGACTGCCGGAGCCGCGGCGGCCGGGGCGAAGGCTTCCTCAGCGGCGGGCGCGTCCGCGCTCTCCGCAGCCGCCCCAAGCGCCGAGAAATCGAGTTCCGGCGCCTGCTCGTCCATGGCCAGGGTGAGGGTATCGGCCGCAGCCGCCGGCTCGGCGGCCGCACCGGGCGCCGCCATGCCGGCCTCCTCGAGGCGCGCGACGAGGTCGGGCGCCGGCTCGGGCAGGCGCAGATCGGTGACCGCGCGCACCATCGCGTCCATGGTCTGCAGCGCGGTGCCCATCAGGTCCTTCACGGCGGCGTCGGGTTCGGTATCCGCCAGACGCGCCAGCAGGTGTTCGAGCGCTTCGCTGACCTCGCGCAGGGCACGCATCTTGGCCGTACCGGCGATGCCGGTGAGGGTGTGGAGCGCGCGCTTGAAATCCTCGTCTAAAGCTCCCGGCAGCGGCGAGGCATAGGCCGCGCGCAAATCGGCGAGCAGCTTGCGCGCCTCGCCGATGAAAATCTCGAACAGCGAGCGCGACAGTTCCACGTCGCCGATGCGCACCGTCTCGGACACGGCCGCTTCTTCGGGCGCCGCCGGCTCGGCGGCGAGCGGCGCGAGCTGCTGGGTGAAATCGAGCGAGAACTCCTTCTCGGCCGCGGGCTCGTCCTGCGCGGCCGCCGGGGCGGGCACAGCGGTTTCCGCCGGCTGTGCCGCCTGCACGGCGGCGTATTCCGACAGCGGCCGGCCTTCGCGCACGCACTGCGCCATCGCGACGATCTCGCTTTCGTCGGGGCTGTGCTCGCCGGCCTTGAGCGCCTCGACCGCGCCGGCGAAGAATTTACGGCCGGCTTCGATCAGCTCCAGCAGATCCGCGCTGGCCGGGCGCTCCTCTTCGAGCCAGCGGTTCATCACCTGCTCGATCGCCCACGCCCCCTCGGACAGGCGCGTCAGCCCCACCATGCGGCCGCTGCCCTTGAGGGTGTGATAGCCGCGGCGGATGGTACGCAGCACATCGATGTTCTGCGGCTGTTCGCGCGCGATGGCGAGCTGCTCGGCGATGGTGTTCAGCACTTCGCCGGCTTCCTCGAGGTAGACGGCGAGCAGCTCCGCATCGACCGTCTCGTCGCTCGCGGAGAGCAGTTTGGCGGTCTCGGGCGAAGGCGCGGGCACGGCCGTCGCCGGAGCGATGTTCTGCATCACCTGCGAGATTTCGGCGTCGAAGGGCTTGGCGGTGGACTGCGCGAGCAGCGCGAGCATCTCGCCCACGCGTTTTTCCAACGCCGCGTCGGCCACCAGGCTGGCGTCCTTCTGGATCGCCACCAGTTGCGCCTGCAGCTGCGCCTTGAGCTGGCCGTTTTCCGGATCGTTGCGCCAGGCCTCGAACAGCTTCTCCAGCGACTGCTTGGCGGCCTCGATCTCTTCCTCCACCGAGCGGGCACGGACGTCTTCATCGTCCTCGGCCCGTGCCGCGCGGATGGGATGCATGAAGTTCTGCAGCTCGGCCTTGCCGTACTGCAGCGCCTCGACGTAGAAGCCGAGGCCGGACAGCATGGAAGCGACGCGCTCGAAATCGGCCTGCGAGGGCTCGTAGCTCGGCTGCGCGAAACGCTGGATGTCGTTGAAGCACTCGGACAGGACCGCGGCCGCCTCGTCCTCGTTGAGCATGGTGAAGGCGCCCAGCACCTGCCGCACCGGCCGCGACAGTTCGGACAGGGCGCTGCGCTTGCCGGGGTCGCGGAAGAACTCGTCCAGCGCCTGTTCGATGGTGCGCAGGCTCGCCTGGATCTCCGCCACCACCTGGCTCATAAGCAGGCGTTCCTGCGCCCGGCGCGACATCTCGTCGAGCACCGGTACCGGAGTGGCGGCGCCGAGCAGGTTGCCCTCCATGCAAGCCCGCAGGCGGTCGCACATCAGCTTCGCCTGTTCGCCGTACTCCTCCTCGCTCAGCTTGGCGTGGTTCTCGACGCCGTTTTCCACCAGCAGCAGCGCGGTGGCGACTTCCATGGCGACGATGTCGTCGACCCGCTCAGGTTGCGCGAGCAGCCATTGCGCCACCTTGTCGAGCTGCGCGACCAGGTTGTCGATCGAAGCGTGGCCCAGGGCGATGACCTGCGTCTTGAGCGTCGCGACCTGCTCGGCGAAGGTGTTGAGGCTGGGCCGGTGGCCCGAGGCGCATTTGTTCCAGGCCGTCTTGGCGGCGCCGAGCGCCTCGCGCACGCCGCGCAGGGCGGGATGCTGCGCCGCCAGTCCGGCGCGCACGCCGAAGGATTCGGGCAGCGTGGCCGCGAGGTCGTAGACCTCCTGCACCTGGCGCACGTGTTCGGTCACGGGCTTGGCACGCGCGACGGCGTAGAGCGCTTCGCGCATCAGCCGCTCGGCCACCGTGGTGGAGCCTTCCACCAGGCGCTTCAACTGCTGTTCGATGCGGTTGCAGAGCCGCTGGATCCAGGGCTGCACAGGCAGCGCCTTGGCCGCCAGGGCGTCGAAGAAGCCCAGCGCCACCCACCAGAACGCCCGTTGCGCCGGCGAGGTCTGCACCGCCTCGACCGCGGCGATGGCCACGCGCATGGCATCGACGCCGCTTTCGTCGTTGTGCAGCCACTTCAGCAGCCCGCGCTGATAGCGCGCCCGCTGCCGGCGGTAGAACTTGCTCAGGTCGTCCGGGGCCACCGCCACCATCGGCTGTTCGCGTCGCGGCGGACGGCGCGACAGGTCGGGATAGTAGAGATCGATGGGATCGGCATCGCGGCCGCGCGCCCTGCACACGGCCTCGTAGATGTCGAAGAGCTTGAGCGGCTGATGCGGCTCGCCGGACAGCAACTCTTCCAAATAGGCGCGGATGGCCTGATAGGCTTGTTCGGCCGTGGCGACGAGCGCCTCGTCGGGCGCGTCCTCGCTCAGCCCGGCAAGCAGGCTCTCGACTTCCTCGGACAGCCGCGTGACACCGTCCAAGCCGACGATCTGCAGGGCGCCGTGCGCCTGGTGGAAATGGGTGCGACAGAATTTGAGCTGGGTGGGCTCGGCCGGGTTTTGCGCGTAGGCCTTCAGCGCGGCTAGGGAACGATCCAACGCTTGATCGATTTCGCCCTTGACCCAGGTCAGCGGGCCGATATCGAAATCGCTCGGCTTGTTCATGCCTGCAACACCTTATCCAAATCCTGCATGAGGAAGCCTGCGCGAACGGCGATCGCTCCCGCTCGTGGACGCTTCCCGAAACATGGGCCCGACCGGGCCCACATGCGCGTTCCGCCACCGCCCGGCGCGAACCCGCCCGTGTACCGCGACGAGCGGGGATTCGCGCCGCACCGAGGTATTAGATCTTGAAGTTGGCGACCGAGCCTTTCAGTTCCTGCGCCAGCTTCGCCAACTGCCCGACCGAGACCGCCGTCTGCTTGGTGCCCTCGGTGGTCTGCTTGGTCACGGCAAGGATCTCTTCCATGGCAGAGGCCACCTTGCCGGCCTGCTGCGCCTGCGCGTGCGTGGTCACGGAGATCTCTTCAATGAGCGCGGCCAGGCGGCGCGACACCTCGCCGATCTCGGCCAGCGCCTGGCCGGCCGCGTCGGACAGCTTGGTTCCGTCGACCACGCCCTGGGTGCTCTTCTCCATGGCGGTGACCGCGTCCTGGGTGTCGGTCTGAATGGTCTTCACGATCGCGCCGATCTGCTTGGTCGCCTCGGCCGAGCGTTCCGCAAGACGCTGCACTTCTTCCGCCACCACCGTGAAGCCGCGGCCGGCTTCGCCCGCGGAGGCCGCCTGGATCGCAGCGTTCAGCGCCAGCACGTTGGTCTGTTCGGTAATGTCGGAAATCAGCTCCACGATCTCGCCGATCTCCTGCGAAGACTCGCCCAGGCGCTTGATCCGTTTCGCGGTCTCCTGGATCTGGTCGCGGATGTCGTTCATGCCGGCGATGGAGTTCTGCACCGCCTCCTGGCCCTTCTGCGCGGCGGCAAGCGATTGCCGCGCCACGTTCACCGACTGGGCCGCGCTGGCCGACACGTCGTTAATGGCGCGCGCCATTTCCAGAACCGAGGCGCCGGCTTCCTGAATCTGCTTGGACTGCCGCTCCGCGGCCTGCAGCAGCCGCGAGGAGATCTGCGCGGCGGATTCGGTCGCGCTCGTCACTTGCGCCGCCGCGCTGTTGATGCGGCCCACCAGCACGCGCAGCTCCTCGATGGTGTAGTTGACCGAGTCGGCGATCGCGCCGGTGATGTCCTCGGTCACCGTCGCCTGCACCGTGAGGTCGCCGTCGGCGAGGCTGCCCATTTCGTTCATGAGGCGCAGAATCGCCTCCTGGTTGGCCTTGTTCTGTTCTTCCGCTTCGGCCCGCAGACGTTCCGCTTCCTCGCGCAGCAGCACCTGCACGGCGGTCCGGCGCTCGCTCTCGTCGCGGTAGGCCTTGATCATCAGCAGCACCACGGCGATGACCAGCGCGCCGGCGACACCGATGGCGGTGAACACGTAGACGCGGCCGCCGACGTTGGCCTGGAAGCTCTGTTCCAGTTGCTTGGTCGCTTCCAGCAGGTTGTCCGAATCCAGCACCACCTGATAGCCGGCACGCTTGGCCTCCACCAGCGTCAGCAGCGCGCCCATGATGGTGCTCACCGAGTTGCGGTACTCGGCGTAGGCTTTTTCCAGTTCATTGAGAATCGCCAGCGTCTCGGCGTCGCGCGTGCCGGGCAGGCGCAGCGTGTCGCTGCCGCCCTTCAGACCGGTGATGAGCTCACGGAAGGTGTTGGAGTCCTTGCCGAGCAGGAAGGTCACTTCCGGGTCGATCTCGCGCGCCGCGAGCAGGGCGTTGGCGTTCTTGGCGATGCGCTGGGTCAGCATGACGAGCTGGCCGGAAGCCGAGACTTCCTGCGGCGTGCCGTTGCGCAACTTCGCGGCCGCGACCTGTTCGGCCAGGTCGAGCAGCAAGGCGTTGTGGTTGTTGATCGCCGCCACCGCGGCACCGAGTTCCACCAGGTTCTTCTGCTGCTGCAGCATCAGCGCAGTGTTCTGCTCGGTCTTCTTCCACAGCGCCGTGACCTTGCCGAGCGCCGGACGCACCGCATCCGGCGCCGGCGGCAGGGAGGTGTTGCCCACCATGCCGCCGCCGTTCAGCACCCCGAGCAGGCGCGCGAATTCGTTGCGCGCGGCGGTCAGACGGGGAAAGGCCTCGGCGATACCCTGCAGGCTCTGCTGCGCCTCGTTGGAGATCTGCTGCGACAGCGTCCGCATCTGACCGGCCGCCGCCACGTAGGCCGTGCCCTGGGTCGCGGTACGGATCGAGTACCAGCCGAGGGCGACGATCACCAGCACCAGCAGCGTGAGCACGGTGCCGTAGACCTGCATCTGCGAGCGGAAGGTGCGCATCAGGCCGCGCTTCGGTTGCGCCGTCGTTGCGCCGTCGGAAATCCTTTGCGCGCCCAGCGATGGGCTTTCGGGCGTGGTCGGGCCCCGCTTGCCGAATCCGAAGTTCAGCGCGCTCAGATTGATTGCCATATCCCCCCCTAATTGAGGTCCTGCGACCGTCTAGGCGGCCGACTGTAAGAAATCGTTGTGATAAACCAGCGCGCTCATTTCGAGTTCGCGCCACAACCTGCCTTCCTGGTCGACGTAATGCGCCACTTCCCACGGGCGCTCGCCGCCGCTGTGTTGCTGCTGGAACTGTTCGATGTGGCGGATGCCGAGCATGCGATGCACCAGCAGTGCGGTGTTGACCCCGTAGCGCTCCCCGACGAGCAGCAGCCGCGTGTCGGCGGTGTTCGGCGTCGGCTCGCCGCCGAGGAAGGCGGAAAAATCGACCACGGTGTAGAGATTGCCCCGGATGTTCGTCAGCCCGCGGAACCAGTGGCGCGTCAGCGGCACCGGCGTGATGGCGGGCGGCGGAATCACTTCGCCGACTTCATTGAGCCCGAGCAGCCACAGCTCCCCGCCCACCCGCACACCCAGGCGGGGGCTGACGGGCCCCCCCGCCCGCCCCCCCGTTAGGCGG
>QGUL01000015.1 GCA_003242425.1 Pseudomonadota bacterium
CGTGGCCCATGCCCCGGGAATGTGCTGGCTGGGGTGTCCGAAACCAACCCACCCCGAGTTCCAAGCCCGTCTGGCGGGTGACCCGCCCAAGCCAGTCCCCGAGCAGATCGAAGCCGGCCGCAGCGATCGCGAGATCATCGACTACATGGTGGCGCGTTACGGCGACTTCGTGCTCTACCGGCCGCCGTTCAAGACCACCACGCTGCTGCTGTGGCTCGGCCCGGCGCTGCTGCTGATCCTCGGTGTGGCGATGTTGCGCCGGACCCTGAAATCGCGCCGCGCGCAACCTGCCGACACGCCGCTGGACGAAGAAGCGCGTCGTCGCGCCGCGGCCCTGCTCACGGAAGAAGAACGGAAATCGCCTTGACCGCCTTTTACCTCGTCGCGGCCCTGCTTGCCCTGATCGCCGTCGCCTGGATCGCCGTGCCGCTCGTGCGCAGCGCTCGTGCGGCGCAGCCGCGCCGCGCCGCTGCCAACCTCGCCATTCTCAAGGATCAGCTCGCCGAACTGGAGGCGGATCTGCGCGCCGGTACCCTGTCGGCCGAACAGTACGAGCAGGCGAGGCTCGAGCTCGAACGCCGCGTGCTGGAAGAAGTCGCGCAGGAGCGTGAAACCGAGGTCCGCGGACATCCGGCCCTGGGCAGGGTGACCGCGATCGCGGTCGCGCTCGCCGTGCCGCTCGGTGCCGCGCTGCTCTACGCCCAGCTCGGCAACCCCGCCGCCATCGTGCAGCAGGCGGCCGAGCCGCCGCACGAATTCACGCCCGAGCAGATTGAGCAGATGGTGGCGCAGCTCGCCGAGCGCATGCGCGCCAATCCCGAGGACCCGCGCGGCTGGGCGATCCTCGGCCGCACCTACTACGTGATGCAGCGCTATCAGGAGGCCGCCGAGGCTTACGCGGAACTGGTGAAGCGCATTCCGCCCGATGCCGACGCGCTCGCCGATTACGCTGACGCGCTGGCGATGGCGCAGGGACGCAGCCTCGCCGGCAAGCCCATGGAAATCCTCCGGCAGGCGCTGGCCGTCGATCCCGATCATTGGAAGAGCCTCGCCATGGCGGGCACCGAAGCCTTCGAGCGCGGGGACTACCGCACCGCCATCGGCTATTGGGAACGCCTGCAGAAACAGGTGCCCGCCGATTCCGAAATCGGCCGGCAGGTCGCTGCAAGCCTCACTGAGGCGCGCCAGCGCGCCGGCCTGTCGCAAAGCGCGAAGGCGGAGCAGGCGGCGGGCGCCAGCGTGAGCGGCACGGTGCGTCTTGCGCCGGAAATCGCCGCCAAGGCCGATCCGGCCGATACCGTATTCGTCTACGCGCGGCCGGTCGACGGCACCATGATGCCGCTCGCAATCGTGCGCCTGCAGGTGAAGGATCTGCCCGCGACGTTCACGCTCGACGATACGCAGGCGATGACGCCGGGTGCGCGCCTGAGCCAGCACGCGCGCGTCGAGCTCGTTGCGCGCGTATCGAAGACGGGCAGCGCCACGGTGCAAAGCGGCGATCTCGTCGCCGCGGCGCGCGAGGTGAAAGTGGGCAGCAGCGGGCTTTCGCTGGTGATCGATACGCAGGTGCCTTGAAGCCCGTGCCCGACCCGCAACGCGGGCCGGGCGCTTCGCGCCCGGTTTACCAGACGTACTTCAAACCGGCCTGAACGGATTGCATGTCCTGATGCTTGCGCCAGCCGGCATCCAGTCCGCCGTAGAGCATCAGGTTGCGGCCGATGTTCGCTTCCAGCGCCAGGCCCAGGCTCAGGATGTCGCGCCCCAGCCGAGAGCCGTGCACGCTGAACGCATCGAGCCCGCTCAGTTGCGCGTCCAGCGATGCGGCGCGATCGCCCAGTTCGCGTTCGTAGCGCACCGACAGGCTCGGCCGCAGTTGCGCGCTGCCGTGCCGAGCGGCTCCTGCGAGCCGCACGCCGAAGCCGAGGCGCTGCGAATCCACGTTTTCGCTTTCGACTGCCAGCGCCGCGGGAGAGCCCTTTTCGCGGAAGCCGGAAACATGCGTGCGTGCGATGCGCAGGCTGAGGCTCGGATCGATGGCAAGCTTCTTCGTGCCCAGGTGCCAGCCGAACTCGCCCCATAGCGAGAACGTGTGCGCGTCGATGTTCGCGCGCGCCTGGCTCGGGCCGCCGGCATCGATGTTGCGCTTGCTGTCGATATCATGGCCCGCATAGCTGAGCGAGGCCGAGCCGAACCAGCGTGCACTGTCGTAGCCGGCGTAGAGGCCGGCGTGCCAGGAATCCGTCTTGCCGTCGGCGTCGCGTCCGTTGCCGACGTCGGCGCGCGTGTGGGTGTGGCCGAGCGCGCCGCCGACGCGTACGCCCGAGCGCAGTAGCGTTTCCAGTCCCAGTTGCAGGCCGGTGCTGCCGGCGGAGAAGCCCGGGCCGTTGCCGTCGTCGTCGGCATCGCTGCGCGAACCGCTGAGCGACACCCATGCGGCCCATTGCTCCGGTGCGGAAGTTGCGGAGGCGCTGGTATCGGCTGCGTTCAACAGTTGAGCGAGGTTCGTGCCGCCGTAGGCGAGTTGCGCGGGACTGCCGGCCAGCGCGGACGGCGCGCCCTGACCGAGCGAACGTGCATGCAGTTGCGCGTTGAAGCGGTTGGCGTCGTCGAGCGCGAGCGCTGGGAAGGCTGCGAGCGCGTCGCCGGAGAGCTGGTCGTAGTAGGCGCGCGCCTGCTCGGCGCTGGCGCCCGTGATCGCGGTGTAGATGCCCGCCAGCGCCGCGGGCGGTGTGACCACGCCGCCGTCGAGCGAGCGGCTGACGGCGCGCTGGTTGCGCGTCAGGGCGACGCTGCTCAGCACGGCGTCGTTGCGCGTCAGCGTGAGATAGACGTTGCCGGCGTCGCGATCCAGCGTGGGAACGAGAAAGGCGAAGTTCGACGTCACGTTGCTGTAGTTGCCGGTGATGCCGCCCGCGGCGGTGAGAATGGTGTAGGTGGTGCTGGCCGCATACGTCCCGGCCTCGGCCAGCACGCGCACGGTGCCGCCGTTCAGCGTGGCCGTCCCGGTGATGTCGAGCAGATCGCTTGCGCCGGCATCGTTCACTTCCACTTCATAGATCGAACCGATTTCCGCGACGTAGTCGCCGTTGATGTTCAGCGTGCCGATGGAGTTGCCGGGCGCGACGACGGCGTTCGCGTTGGCCGTGACGGTGCCCACGGTGCCGCTGCCGCCGAGGGTCGCACCGCCATTGATGATCACGAAGGAGGAGAGCGCGCCGTCCACCACCAGACGGCCTTCCGCGAGATAGGTGCCGGCGGTGTGGGTGCCGACGCCGGTGAGCGTCAGCGTGCCGGTGCCGACTTTGCGCAGGCCGCCGCCGGCGCCGACCAAGTTGCCCGAGAAAGTCGTGTCGGTATTGAGCGTGCCTACGCTGAGGCCGCGGCCGGCGAAGTTGATCGTGCCGGCGCCTTCGATGGAACCGACTTCCACCATGCTGTTGTGGTTGGTGACGTCCACCGTGCCGCCCGCATTGACGATCAGGCGGGCGGTGCCGCCGGTGGAATCGTCGCGGAACGACGTCGTTGCGCCGTTGTTCGTCACGATGATCGATGAGCCGGCGCTCGACGTGTTGATGAAACCCAGTATGTTGTTGTTCTCGATCTGCGCGTTCGCCGCGGAGGCGCTGTCGCTGAACAGGACCCGGTCGGCGTTGGTGATGTTTGCGCTGCCGGCATCGGTGTTGTCTTGAAAGACCAGTAAACCGCTCGTGACGCTGATGGTGGCGCTGCCGGCCGTCGCATCACCCTCGAAGTATGTGCCGAAGGCGCCTCCGCCCGTGATGTCGATGCGAGCGTTGCTTGCCGTGGCGCTATCGACGAACGCCAGCATGCCGTCTTTGACGTCATGGATCGAGTTGGCGGCCGAGGTGTTGTCTTGGAAGGCGGTGACCCCGCCCGCCTGAGTGGTGATGGGGGCGTCGTTCGCGTGGGCGTCGTCGTAGAAATTGACCGCGCCCTCGTTGAAGATGGTGGCGTTGCCGGCATGCGAGCGCTCGAGGAAATTGACGGTGCCGCCGGCGTTGTTCTGGATGGTCGCGAGGCCCGCGTTGGTTTCAAAGTTGAAGTTGATCGTGCCGGCCGAGTTGTTGGTGATAGCAGCCGTGCCGGCGCTGGAATACATTATGAAATCCAGCCTGCCTAGGCCGTTATTGAGAATGTGCGCCGTGCCCGCGGTCGCGGTGTTGGCGAAGGTCAACTGGTCGTTGTTGGTGATGTTCACTGCACCGGTCACGGTGCCGGTGTTGATGCGCAGATGTGCGTTTGCCGGATTGATGACGACCGTTTGCGTGACGGCCGAGTCGTTCTGAATGCCCGCTTCCAGGCCCAGATAGTCGGTCACGAAAACGCTGTGCGACAGTGCGCCGGCATCGAAGCGCAGCAGGTTGATCTGCCGCCAGCTGTTGCTGGTCGAACTGCCGCCGCTCATCGGACCGAACACCGCGACGTCGCCCACGCCGGGTGGCGTGCCGCCCTGCCAGTTCGCGCCGTCGCTCCAGTTGCCGGGAAGGAGGGAAATCCACGGAACTTCGGCGCCGACCGCATGCGGCGCAGCAAAGGCGCTGCAGACGGCGAGTGCCAACCGGCACGCGACGGGTTTGAGACGGAAGGAACGGAGGGCATTCGAGCGGATGCGGCGCATGACGAGTCCTGTTTTTTTCTGCTTCTGTCCGGCTGGGGGATGCCGCGCGGCCGGCCCGCAGCGGCGGCGCGATGATGACGTCATACAGGACTTTGAGGTATCGTCCGAATCGATGATTTTTTTATCGGATGGCTGCCTGGATGCCGGACTCCGTGTCGCTCGAACCTCCCGACCTGCAAGAGGGCTTGCAGCCGTCCGCATTTCCCGGTCCGACGGAGCCGCGCATCCTGCAGTTGGTATTCGAGCTCTATCAGGCCATCGAGGCGGAAGAAGTCTGGCGCGCCGGTCTGCGACTGCTGCGGCATGTCGTGCCGAGCTTCCATTACATGATGGGTTTGCCTTCGGTAGGCACGATGCCGGTGTTCATCCGCACCACCCTGCCGGTGGAGGGGGATCGCGATGCCTACTTCGCGCGCATCCACGCCGCCGCGCCGATCGAGGATGCGATGAAGATGTTCCCCGGTCGACGGGTGCTGCGTCTGTCGGATCAGTTTCCCGGGGACAGCCTGCAGAAGACGGCGCTCTACCGCGATTTCATGGCGCCGGGCGGCTGGCGCTACTCCTTCATGATGCCCTTGCGCAATGCGGACGGCGGCTACATCGGATTGTTCAGCGCGATCCGGACGGCGGAGCAGGGTGACTTCAGCGACGCGGAACTCGAGGCGTTGGCCGCCTTGCAGCCGCATTTCGAACGTGCCGCATTGCGCATCATGCGCATCGACGAGGAGCGTGCGGCGCGTCGGTCGCTGGAGCGATCGCTGCACCGCGCCTCGCTACCGCTTGCCGCCTTCGATATCCGTTTGAAGCTGCTCTACAGCAATCGGGCCTGGAGCAGGGCTTGCGCGGGTTGGCGGGGCGGCGCGCGCGACGAGGCCGGCCTGCCGGCCGATCTTGCGACCTCGGCGCAGAGGCTCGTCGCACAGTGGCACGACGCCTTGCTTGCCGAGGGCGCGGCGCCTATGCAGCCATGCACGGTGAGGCATCCGCATCAGCCGGGCTGGTACGCGGATCTGCAACTGATCGTCCCGCCCGGAGAACGGCTCGCTTCGCATCCGACGCTGGTGGTGCGCATCCATGAACCGGCAGGCACGCGGCACGATGCGGCATCGGCGGAGCGGCTGTTGCAGCGGCTGAGCGAAGCGGAACGCCGCGTCGCGCGGGTCGCGGCGCGCGGCGTCGACAACGGCGCAATCGCCGAGACGCTGCACGTCAGTGTCAACACCGTGCGCACGCATTTGCGCAACATCTTCCGCAAACTGGAGATCGCCAACCGCAGCCAGCTGGTGGCCCTGTTCGCGGTCGCGGACAGCGGGGCGCAGCAGGCGGGTTCCGCCGAAGGCGAGGCCTAGTTGCGTCGTGCCCGCTTCAGGCCCTCGCGCGCGGCGCGATGGCGGCGCCGGACCAGGACGAGTTCCGCGATCATCACCACGGCGGTGACGGCATAGGAACCCCATACATAGGCGCCGTAACCGCCCATCGCCCAGAAGGCGCTCCAGCTTCCCCATTCCATCACAGCACCACCTCCTTCACCCAGTCGGCGTTGCGTTCGCGCTCGAGAATGATGGCGCGGCAGCGCGACAGCGCCGCGCCGATGCAGTACATCCAGAAAGCGACGGCCATCACCAGCATGCCCGCCAGCATGGTGGTCGCCATGCTCGGGCTCTTGGTCAGGCTGACCGAGGCGCCCTGGTGCAGCGTGTTCCACCATTGCACGGAGAAATAGATGATCGGCACGTTGATCGCGCCGACGATGGCGAGCACCGCCGCCGCGCGGTCGGCGCGGCGCGGATCGTCGATGGAGGCGTGCAGCGCCATGAACCCGATGTAGAGGAACAGCAAAATCAGCTCCGAGGTCAGGCGCGCGTCCCAGACCCACCACGTGCCCCACATCGGCTTGCCCCACAGCGCCCCGGTCCAGAGCGCGATGAAGGTCATCAGGGCGCCGGTGGGCGCCAGCGCGAGCGCCATCATGGAGGAAAGCCGCGTGTTGAACGCCAGGCCGATCGCCGCCCAGAAGGCCATCACCAGATAGACGAACATCGACATCCAGGCCGAGGGCACGTGGATGAAGATGATGCGGTAGGCCTCGCCCTGCTGGAAATCGGTGGGCGCGACGAAGAAGCCGATGTACAGGCCGATCACGGTGAGCACCGCCGCGGCGCCGTAGAACCACGGGATCAGGCGGCCGGCGAGCGGATAGAAGGTACTCGGCGCGGCGTATTTGAAGAGGTTCATTTGTTTTGTTCAGCCATCGATCGTTGCCAATATGATAGGCGTCTGACGGGCCCTCCGTTTAATCCAGCGCAATACGGAGCGCTGCGGCGCTGGCGAGCGGGGCCACGACCAATGAGACCAGCAGCAGCGCGCCCAGCAAAGACAGGTGGCCGCCGGCGTCGAGGCCGGACATGACGGCGTCGACGGCGCCGGCGCCGAAGATCAGCACGGGGATATAAAGCGGCAGTACCAGCAACGATATCAGCACGCCGCGCCCGCGCGCGCCCAGCGTGAGCGCGGCGCCGACCGCACCGATCAGCGCCAGGGTGGGCGTACCGAGCGCCAGCGCCGCGACGAGGGTGTAGAGCGCCGCCGCCGGCAGGTCGTACTGCAGGCCGAGCAAGGGGGCGATGACGACGAGCGGCAGCCCCGTGGTGACCCACAGCGCCGCGACCTTGCCGAGCACCAGCACCGACAGGGGGTGGGGCGCAAGCGCCAGCTGTTCGAGCGTGCCGTCGGCGAAATCGGCGGCGAACAGGCGGTTGAGCGCGAGCATCGCGGCCAGCAGCGCCGCGACCCACAATACCCCCGGCCCGATGACGCGCAACACGTTCATCTCCGGGCCGATGCCGAGCGGGAACAGGCTCGCCACGATGATGAAGAACACCAGGGTGGTGAGCAGATCCGCGCGGCGGCGCATGGCGAGCAGCACGTCGCGCCGCACCACGGCAAGAAAAGCCGCGCCGAGGCGGGGTTCCGGCATCTCGGCGTGCGCGTCGAGGGTGGCCGCGGTGTTCGGCTGATTCATGCGGCTTGCCCCAGACGCAGGACGCGCTGCTCCGCCGCCTCGATGGGGACCTCCTGATGGGTGGTGTAGACGACCATGCCGCCGCGCCGCAGATGCGCGGCGAGCAGCGCGGCGATCTCCGGCACCACGGCCGTGTCCAGTGCCACGAAAGGTTCGTCTAGCACCCAGAGCGGGCAACGTGCGCGGAACGCGAGCCGCGCCAGTGCCACGCGGCGGCGCTGGCCCTGCGACAGCAGGCGCACGGGCAGTTCGGCATGCGCGGCAAGCCCCAGACGCGCGAGCGCTTGCCGGGCCGCCTCGGCCGTGACGGGCATTCCGGCGATGGCCTCGCCCAGCTGCAGATTCTCGACACCGTTGAGATCGGCTTTCAGGCCGTTCTGATGGCCGATGTAGGCCAGCACCGCGCGATAGCGTTCGCCGAGTTTGCGGATATCCGTATCCTGCCAGCGCAGCTCGCCCGCGGTGGGAGAGAGGCTGCCGCACAGCATGCGCAGCAGACTGGTCTTGCCGCTGCCGTTCGGCCCTTCCACGCGCAACAGCTCCCCGGCGCCGAGACGGAATTCGAGATGGCGGAACAGCACGCGTTCGCCGCGTGTGCATTCCAAGTTGTGCGCTTGCAGCATGAGGTGGCTAATGGGCCTTTCAGCGAGGGCGCGACGTGCGCCGCCCGGGGCCGGGACAGGCAGCGGGCATTATAAGTCGAAGCGACTCCTGACTTTTACCCGCTTCCCCGGTAGATTTGCGCTGCCGTCGGCGTGTCGCTCGGCTAAGTTTCGCCTTTGCCGCCACGGTACGACTGTGCCGCCAGTGCATAGAAGCACAGCGTTCATTGATTTGCCGCTAGCGAAGGGAGACGCATACGCCCCGGGGGCTGCCGCGGAGCGTGCGACGAAGGGCATGAATGCCATTTATCACAGTGCCGGACACGCCGGAGCGCATGCAGCGGCGCACGACACGGCCGCACCGGCACATACCCCGATTTCCACTGTCCGTCGGCGCTTTCTCCTCGGCTACCTGGTGATCGCGCTCAGCCTCATCGGGCTGGCTGCCTGGATCATCCGCCACGAGCTAGAGGACCGCATCGGGGCGCGCGCCCGCGAGACCGCGCTGCTCGCCGAGACGGTCGGTGCGAGTCTCGCCTACCAGGTGGGCCGCGCGGAACAGGTGCTCGCGCGCTTCGCCAGCGAGGCGGGGCGTCTGACGGGCGCGGACAGCGCCGCCGATCTGACAGTCATTCAGCATATCCTCGATACGCGTGGGACACCCTTGCGGCCGGCGTTCATTATCGAACCGGGCGGCAGCGTGCACATGACACCCGAAGGGGCGGAGCCCGAAGTGCTCGAGCGCCTGCGCGAGCTGGATGCCTGGCATGCCGCGCGGGCTGATACGTCGATCCACGTCGCGCCCATGGCGCTGGAGCTGTTCGGGCAGCCCATGATCGCAGTCACGCGCCGCGTACGGCTGTCCGACGGTCGTTACGGCGGTGTCGTGGGCGTGCTGAAAACGCTGCAGCCGATCGAGGAAATCCATCGCAAGCTCGATCTGGGCGGCACCCACATCTTCATCCGTCATGCGGACGGGGCGCTCGTCGCCCATCTGCCGCGCGGGATGCAGGCGCTGCCGTCTTCGCCGAACGCCGAAGCGGCGATGCAGATCGGCGCGATCCGCGTGGAGCGCGCCGACGGTCGCCTGCATGCGACCTTGTCGATCGCCAGAAGCCCGCTGTCGGTGGTGGTGTCCACGCCCCTCGCCGACGTCTACACGGCCTGGCGCAAGCGCGCGGCCGAGCTGCTCGCCGGGCTGGCGCTGGCACTGCTCGTCACCGCGGGCCTCATGCGCTCCCTGCTGCAGCGGCTGCGCGAGATCGAACGCAGCACAGCGGAGCTCGACGTCACGCGCTTTACGCTCGATCAGACCAACGACGCGATCTACTGGGTGGACGCCGAAGGACGCTTCGCCTTCGCGAACCCCGCCGCCGCGCGCTGGTTCGGCGTTCCGCGCGAGCGGCTGATCGGCATGCCGATCAGCAACATTTTTCCTGCCGTGACGCGGGAGGCCTTTGCGCACGTCTTCGAGCGGCTGCGGACCCAGGGCGCCAAGGTCTATCACCTCGAATACCGCACCGCGACCGGCCAGTTGCGGCCGGCCGAGGCGCACGCCCGCTACATGACCTACCGCGGCAGGGATTACGCCTGCGTGGTGCTGCGCGACGTCTGGGAGCGGCAGGAAGCGGAGCGTGCCTTGCGCGAAAGCCAGGAACGCTTCGAGGCGGCCGTGACCGGTGCTGAGGTGGGAATCTGGGAGTGGACCCCGCATACCGACCGCATCTACCGGTCACCGCTCTACGTGCAGATCCTCGGTCACCACTCGGCAGCCACCCTGCCGCAGACCGGCAAGGCGCTGCTCGAAAGCCTCGAACCCGAGGCGGGCGCGCGCCTGCAGGCTGCTATCGACGAAGCGATCGCGCGGCGCCGCAAGTTCACCTTCGAGCATCTGTACACGCGCCCGGACGGCGAACAGCGCTGGCTGCGCATCAGCGGCGCGCCCACCTTCGACGCCGACGGCCAGGTGACGCGCGTCGCCGGCTCGATGGTGGATATCACCGAAAGCAAGAAGATCGAGCTGCAATTGCGGGCCGACCGCGCGCGGCAACAGGTGATCTTCCAGCGTTCGCCGCTCGGCATCATGGTGACGCGTTATCACGACGGCCTGATCGTGGATGTGAACGACGCGGGCTTGCTCATGACCGGCTATGCCCGCGACCGCTTCGTCGGCCGCACCACCGTCGAGCTCGGGTTCTGGCAAGACGCTGCCCAGCGCGCCGAAATGCTGCGCGACAACTACGTCCACGAATTTTCCTTCAAGCGTCCGGACGGCGTGGTGGTCGACCTCAAGCGCTGGACGCAACGGGTGGAGATCGACGGGGAGCAGTACTACATCACGACCTTCCAGGACGTCACCGCCCACAACCAGGCCGAACGGGAACGGGCGCGCGCGCTGGCGAGCCTGCAGCGTGCCGAACGCATCGCCAAGATCGGCAACTGGTCGTTTGATTTGCACACCGGCAAGGTCACGTGGTCGGACGAAGTGTTCCGCATTTTCGAGCGCAATCCCGCGACTTTCGAGCCGAGCTACGAGGGCTATCTCGCGCTCGTGCATCCGGAGGACCGCGAGGCGGTCGCCACGCTGCTCGCGCAACACAAGCCGTACGAGATCAGCCACCGGCTGCTGCTCGAAGGCGACCGCATCAAGTACGTCGAACAGCGCTGCGAAATCGAATACGCGCCGGACGGCACGCCGCTGCGCGCCAACGGCACGGTGCAGGACGTCACGGAGCGCAAGCATGCCGAACAGGAACTGATCCGGGCGCGCGAGCACCTGAAGCGCATCCTGCACGCCAGCCCGACCGCCATGTCGATCAGCGACCTGGAAACCTGCGCGCTGATCGACGTCAACGAGGCCTGGGAGCGCCTGTTCGGTCTGCGGGCCGAGCAAGTCATCGGCCGCAGCGTACGCGAACTGGGCGCCTGGGGCGATCTTGCCGATCGCGCCTCGCGGCTGGATGCGCTGCGCCGCGGCGAATCCATGCGCGACTTCGTCACCGAATGCATCCGCGCCGACGGCCGGCATTTCGAGGCGATCTGCTCCTTCGAGAAAATCGAGCTCGACGGGCGGGTGATGCTGCTGTCCACGCTCTCGGACATCACCGAGCAGCGCCGCACGGAGCGCGAGCTGCTGCGCCGCGGCCAGTTGCTGCGGCAGACCGGCGCGGTGGCCAAGGTAGGCGGATGGGAGCTCGATCCGGCCACCGGCGAAATGGAGTGGACCGAGGAGCTCTACCGCATTTACGAACGCGATCCCGAGGACGGCAAGGTCGGTATCGATCTGCTGCTGCAATCCTTCGGCGAAGATGCGCGCCGCACCGTCGAGCAGGCGCTGGCGCGCACGGTGGAATGCGGCGAACCCTTCGACCTCGAGCTGCCGTTCGTGACCGTGCGCGGCAATACGCGCTGGGCACATATCCAGACCGTGGCGGAAATGCGCGAAGGCCGCGTGGTGCGTCTGTACGGCGCGTTCCAGGACATCACCGAACGTCGCCAGCACGGCGAGTGGCTGCGCGAAAGCGAGGTGCGCTTCTTCCGCATATTCGAAAGCACGCCTGCAGGCATCGTGCTGTTTCGCGCCGAGGACGGCACGGTGGTGGACGTCAACCCGGCGATGTGCGGCATTGCCGGCTTCAGCCGCGACGAGGTGATCGGCATGACCACGGACGAGCTGAAGGCGCTGTTCGCGACCGACGCCTTCGAGCTCGCCGCCTCGTCCGTGCTGAACGGGGAAGGACGCTCGCCGGTGCGGGAATGCTGGTACCGCTGCCGCGACGGCCGCACCGGCTATGTATCCATGTCCTCCTCGCTGTTCGAATACGCGGGCGAGAAACTGGTGCTGGCGTTCCTGCAGGACGTCACCGAACGCCAGCGCGCCGCCGAGGAGATCCGCCGCCTCAACGAAACCCTCGAGCAGCGCGTGCGCGACCGCACCGCGCAACTGGAGGCGGCCAACCGCGAACTGGAAGCCTTCAGCTATTCCGTCTCGCACGACCTGCGCGCGCCGCTGCGGGCGATGACGGGCTTCTCGGCCATCCTGCTGCAGGAGAACGCGGCGCACCTCGACGCGGAGGAGCGCAAGCTCCGAGAACACGTGTGGGCGCCAACCAGGCGATTGCCCGACTGAATGGACCCCCGCCTCACGTTTTCGCCGGTG
>QGUL01000317.1 GCA_003242425.1 Pseudomonadota bacterium
CCGACCGGCCGCGCTATCTCATGGGCGTGGGCACCCCGGAGGACATCGTCGAGGCGGTGCAGCGCGGCATCGACATGTTCGACTGCGTGCTGCCGACCCGCAACGCGCGCAACGGCTGGCTGTTCACGCGCTACGGCGACATCAAGATCCGCAACGCCCGCTATCGCAACGATCCCCGCCCGCTGGACGAGCACTGCGGCTGCTACACCTGCCGCCATTTCAGCCGCGCCTACCTGCATCACCTGCAGCGCGTGAATGAAATCCTCGGCGCCCGGCTCGCGACCCTGCACAATTTGCACTATTACCAAAGCCTGATGGCCGAGCTGCGCGCGGCCATCGAGGCGGGACGGCTGGACGCCTACGTGGCGGAATTCCGCAGCGCGCGGGCGACCCTGGCGGGCGAAGCGGCCTGAGCCGAACCGGCTCAGGTGGGGGCGGAGCCCCTCGGTTATACTCTCGCGCTTTCCACGACCAATTTACGGAGACCAACAGTGCTGATTAGCGACGCATTCGCCCAAGCCGGCGGTGCCGCCCCGGGCGGCGGCGGACTGATGCAGTTCGTGCCGATCATCCTGATGTTCGTGCTGCTGTACTTCCTGCTCATCCGGCCGCAGATGAAGCGGGCCAAGGAGCACAAGGCCATGTGCGACGCGCTGACCAAGGGCGACGAAGTCGTCGCCGCCGGCGGCGTGGTGGGCCGCATCACCAAGGTCAACGACAACTACGTGACCCTGGAGGTGGCGCCCAACACCGAAATCGTCGTGCAGCGCATGGCCGTCCAGCAGCTGCTGCCCAAGGGAACCATCAAGGGGCTGTGAGCCCGGCTTCGCCGGATCCCGGTCCCGTTTAACGACGCCTGTCCAGCATGAATCGATATCCCGTCTGGGTTTACATCACCCTCGTCGTCGCGCTGGCGATCGGTTTGCTCTACACCCTGCCGAACTTCTACGGCGAATCGCCGGCCGTGCAGGTGTCGAGCGCACGCGCGACGGTCAAGATCGACCAGGCCACGCTCGAGCGCGTGCAGCAGACACTCGACCAGGCGAACATCCCCTACACGGGCGCGCGCCTGGATCAAACGGGCGTGAAGGTGCGCTTCGCCGACACCGACACCCAGTTGCGCGCCCGTGACGTGATCGATCAGGCGTTCAACCCGGATCCGGCGAACGGCGACTACACGGTCGCGCTCAACCTGCTGCCAGCCTCGCCCAACTGGCTAACCGCCATCGGCGCCTTGCCGATGTATCTGGGCCTCGACCTGCGCGGCGGCGTGCATTTCCTGCTGCAGGTGGACATGCGCGGCGCCATCGTCAAGCGGCTCGACGCGCTCGCGGGCGACATCCGCACGCTGTTGCGCGACCAGCGGGTGCGGCACAGCGGCGTGAGCCGCGAGGGCGGCACGGTCGTCGTGCGCTTCCGCGACGCCGAGACGCGCGACAAGGCGCGCGAGATCCTGAGCAACAACCTGCCCGAGCTGGCGTTCAGCGACGCCGGCGGCGCCTCCGAGCCGCGTCTGGTCGGCACCATCCGGCCGGAAGCCCAGCAGCGCATCCAGGAATACGCGCTCAAGCAGAACATCCAGACCCTGCACAACCGCATCAACGAGCTCGGCGTGGCCGAACCGGTGATCCAGCAGCAGGGCGCCGACCGCATCGTCGTCCAGTTGCCCGGGGTGCAGGACACCGCCCGCGCCAAAGAAATCCTCGGCCGCACCGCCACGCTGGAAATCCGCATGGTGGACGAGGAGAACATGACGGCGGAGAAACTCGCGGCGGCGGCCCGCGGCGAAGTGCCCTTCGGCAGCGGGTACAACGTGACGCGCGGGGGCTATCCGCTGCTCGCCAAACGGCGGGGGGGGCTGACGGGCGCCCCCCCCCCGGCCCCCACCCCGGGCTGCGACGCCGGTACCAACGACCGGCCTGGGCACCTCACGCTGGACGCCACCGGCGCGCGCATCTTCCGCGACGTGACGCGCGAGAACATCGGCAAGCGCATGGCCATCCTGCTCATCGAGAAAGGCAAGGGCGAAGTGGTGACGGCGCCGGTGATCCGCGACGAGATCGGCGGCGGCCGCGTGCAGATCAGCGGCCGCATGACCGCCGCCGAGGCGAACGACGTCGCGCTGCTGCTGCGCGCCGGTTCGCTCGCCGCGCCCATGGACATCGTCGAGGAACGCACCATCGGCCCGAGCCTCGGCAAGGAGAACATCGAGCGCGGCTTCCAGTCCACGCTGTGGGGCTTCGTCGCCGTGGTCGCGTTCATGTGCGTGTACTACATGCTGTTCGGCGTGTTCTCCTCGATCGCGCTGGCGGCGAACCTGCTGTTCCTGATCGCGCTGCTGTCGATGCTGCAGGCCACGCTCACCCTGCCCGGCATCGCCGCGATCGCGCTTACCCTGGGCATGGCGATCGACGCCAACGTGCTGATCAACGAACGCATCCGCGAGGAGCTGCGCAACGGCATGAGCCCGCAGGCGGCGATCCACGCCGGCTACGAGCGCGCCTTCGGCACCATTCTCGACGCCAACATCACTACGCTCATCGCCGCGCTGGCGCTGCTCATCTTCGGCACCGGCCCGGTACGCGGTTTTGCGGTCGTGCACGCGCTGGGCATCCTCACCTCCATCTTCAGCTCGGTGGTGGGCTCGCGCGCGCTGGTGAACCTGTGGTACGGCTCGCGCCGCAAGGTCGAGCGGCTGGCGATCGGCAACACCTCCTGGAAGTGACGGACGGCGCAGACGAGGACTAAAGGAAAGGCGATATGGAGTTCTTCAAGATCCGGCGCGACATCCCCTTCATGCGCCATGCGCTGCTGTTCAACGTCATCTCGATCGTGACGTTCCTGCTGGCGGTGTTCTTCCTCTGGCACAAGGGGTTGAACTTCTCGATCGAGTTCACCGGCGGCACGGTGATGGAGGTGAGCTACGACAAGGCCGCCGACGTGGACGGCATCCGCCGCACGCTGGAGCAGGCCGGCTACAGCGACCCGCAGGTCCAGAACTTC
>QGUL01000318.1 GCA_003242425.1 Pseudomonadota bacterium
CGCGCTCCGCATCACACCGCCTCGGCGGTCGCGCTGGTGGGCGGCGGCAGCGAGCCGCGCCCGGGCGAGATTTCGCTCGCGCACCACGGCGTGCTGTTCCTCGACGAGCTGCCGGAGTTCGACCGGCGCGTGCTGGAGGTGCTGCGCGAGCCCATCGAATCGGGACGGGTGTCGATTTCGCGCGCGGCGCGGCAGAGCGATTTTCCGGCCCAGTTCCAGCTGGTCGCGGCGATGAACCCCTGCCCTTGCGGCTATCTCGGCCATCCCAGCGGACGCTGCCGTTGCACGCCCGACCAGATCGCGCGCTACCGCCACAAACTGTCGGGCCCCTTGCTCGACCGCATCGATCTGCACGTGGAAGTGCCGGCACTGTCGCAGGAGGAACTGACCGAGCGGCAACCGCAGGAAAGCAGCGCCGCCGTGCGCGAGCGCGTGACGCGCGCCTATGCCATGCAGTGCGAACGGCAGGGTAAACCGAACGCACTGCTCGGCACCCAGGAGATCGAGCGCTATTGCAAAGTCGACGCCGCCGCGGAGCGGTTGCTGCACAACGCGGTGGCGCGCCTCAACCTGTCCGCGCGCGGCTATCATCGCGTGCTGCGGCTGGCGCGCACCATCGCCGATCTCGCCGGCGAGCCGCAGATCGCCGCGGCGCATGTCGCGGAGGCGATTCAGTACCGCCGCCTCGCCCACGAAGTTTCCTGATCCGACATCATGGCCACCTACGCTATCGGCGACCTGCAGGGTTGCCTCGATCCTCTACTGGCGCTATTGCGCGAGATCCGCTTCGATCCCCACGAAGACCGTCTGTGGTTCACCGGCGATTTGGTGAACCGCGGCCCGCAATCGCTCGAAACGCTGCGCTTCGTGCGCTCGCTCGGCGAACGCGCGATCACCGTGCTTGGCAATCATGACCTGCATCTGCTCGCGCTCGCCGCGGGTTGCGGCCGGCCGCGCGCGGACGACACGCTCGACGGAATCCTCAACGCCGAAGACCGCGACGAACTCCTCGAGTGGTTGCGCCGCCGGCCGATGCTGCATGCCGAAGGCGAATACGTGCTGGTGCACGCCGGCCTGCTGCCGCAGTGGAGCGTGCGGCAGGCGCGCGAGCTCGCGGCGGAGGTCGAGGCGCGGCTGCGCGCGCCGGACTACGGCGATTTCCTGGCAAAGCTGTGGGGCAACCAGCCCGACCGCTGGGACGACGCGCTGCAGGGCATCGACCGCTGGCGCGTGATCGTCAACGCCATGACGCGCATGCGCTTCTGCTCCGCCCAAGGCGTGATGGAGTTCCAGACCAAGGGCGAGGTGCGCGCCGCGCCGCCGGGCTACATGCCCTGGTTCGACGTGCCGGGCCGCGCGAGCGCCGATGCGACCGTCGTGTTCGGCCACTGGTCGGCGCTCGGCTGGTACGAACGGCCCAATCTGCTGGGGCTGGACAGCGGCTGCGTGTGGGGCGGCCGCCTGACGGCGGTCAGACTGGAAGATCGCCGCGTTTTTCAGTGTGCCTGTGCGGCAGCGGCAGATCCAATGCGCGGGCAATAGCCGCTTCGGCCGCCCGCGCCAGTGCGCGGCGGTTGGTTTCCGCGGTGGCAAGCGGCGCCGTGATGTGCAGCTCGGCGACGAGTTTGCGCTGCGAAACGACGCGCCACAGCGAGCGCGCGAAACTCATCTCGCCCACGTAATGCGCCGCTTCGGCGCGTTCGCCGTCCGCCGTGCGGTAGCGCAAGCCCACCGGCAGGATCGCCGCCTGCGCGTCGATCGCCGGTTGCAGCAGCGCGGCGTGGAAGTGCCCGAGCGCCTCGCCCTCGCCGGTCGTGCCCTCCGGAAACACCGCCACGGTCCGCCCCGCCGTGAGCGTCGCGGCGATGAGGTCGTTGGTGTGACGCGCATGCGTGCGGCGTCCACGGACGATGAACAGAGTGCCCACCTCGGCGACCAGCGCGCCGAGCAGCGGCCAGTCGCGGATCTCGGATTTGGCGACGAACACGCCCGGCGCGTGGCTGTAGATGACGAAAATGTCGAGCCAGGAGAGGTGGTTCGCCACCACCATGCGGCGCGCAAGCGCCGGGACGGCGCCGTAGGCGCGTACCTCCACGTCGAGGATGTCGAGCAGTTGCCGCGACCAGCGCCGGATTTCCCCGTCGCGCCCCGCGGTATCGAGTCTGGGAAAGCGCTTGCGGACGATGCGCTGCCCGTGGACGAAATGCGCGACCAGGCGCGCTAGGCGCAGCAGCCGGCGTGGCAGGGAGACGGTCGGGGCGGCCATGGCGAGCGGCGATTGTATCGCCGCCCGTCCGGCCCTTTAATGCGAGACGCGGGTGACGCCGCCCTGGGTGATGAGCCGCACGCGTTCGCCGACGTTGAAGGTTTCGTCGGCTTCCTGCACCACGGTGCGCAGTTCGCCGTTGTCGAGCCGCACGGTCAGCTCCACGCCGGGTTTGCGGGTGACACCCTCTTCCGCGGCCGAACCGAGCAGACCGCCGGCCACCGCACCCAGCACGGCGCCGATGGTGCTGCCGCGTCCGCTGCCGATGCTGGAGCCGGCGATGCCGCCCACCGCACCGCCTGCGATCGTGCCGACCGGCGTCTTCGTGCCTTCGATGGTGACGTGACGCACGCTTTCCAGCGTGCCCATGCGCACAGTGGCCTCGCGGCGCGTCTCCTCGCGGGAATAGACGCTGCCCGAGGTGCTGCTCGCGCAGCCGGCCAGGGTGAGCGCGGCAACGAGCGTCACCAACGCGAATCTGCCTTTCAACACGATTTCGTTCCTTCCGTCAAAGCGGCGCGCCGAAATGCCTTTCGTACAGCGCCGAGATCTGCTCGCGGCTGGCATGGTGGTTCTGCCCGCCGCGCGAGGCGATTTTCAGCGCGCCCATGAGCGAGGCCAGTTGCCCGGTTTTGCGCCAGTCGTAGCCTGCGGCGATGCCGTACAGCAGCCCCGCGCGGTAGGCATCGCCGCATCCGGTCGGATCGACGATCGCTTCGGGTTTCACGCT
>QGUL01000319.1 GCA_003242425.1 Pseudomonadota bacterium
GGCATCACCGCCAACCGGCTGAAGACCCTGGGCCTCATCGACCGCATCGTCAACGAACCGCTCGGCGGCGCGCACCGCGATCACGCCGCGGCCGCGCAGAATCTGCGCAAGGCGCTGCAGGACGCGCTGCGCGAACTCGACGACCTCAGCCCCGCCGAGCTGATCGAGCGACGCTGCGCGCGCCTGATGGCCTATGGCAAGTTCAAGGAAAACGGCGGCAAGTGAAACCGTCGTCGCGCGCATCGATGCCGCACTCGCGGCGCATGTTCCGGCCGGTGCGCGCCTGACGCTTGGCCTGTCCGGCGGCATCGATTCGGCGGTGCTGCTGGACGCGCTGGCCGCATTGCGCACCCGCCGCGGCTTCCATCTCGACTGTCTCCACGTCCATCACGGCATCAGCCCCAACGCCGACGCCTGGGCCGCGCACGCCCGCGCGCTCGCCGCCGCCTACGGGCTGGATTGCGCCGTCCGCAAGGTCGATCTTGCGCCGCATCGCGGTCTCGGTCTGGAAGGCGCCGCGCGCGCGGCGCGCTATGCCGTCTATGCGGGCTGCGACTGCGATTTCGTCGTGCTCGCGCACCAGCAGGACGACCAGGCCGAGACGGTGCTGCTTCAACTTGCGCGCGGCGCGGGCGTCGAGGGCCTCGCGGCGATGCCCGTCTGCAGGCCGTTGCGCGCCGGGCAGCGCCGCCCGCGCTTGCTGCGCCCCATGCTCGACGTCTCGCGTGCCGAGGTGGAGGCCTATGCGCGCTCGCGCGGCCTGCGCTGGGTCGAGGACGAAAGCAACGCCGATACGGGCCTGGCGCGCAATCTGGTGCGCCACGAGGTGATGCCGCTGCTGGAACGGATCAATCCGGCCGCGCGGGTGAACATCGCCCGGGCGGCCGCGCACCTGGGCGATGCGGCCGCCTTGCTCGACGCGCTCGCCGATGCCGACCTGGAACGCGCGCAGGCCGGCGAGGCGCTGGACCTCGGGGTCTTGCGCGGCCTGGGCGGCGCGCGCGCGGCGAACGCGCTGCGGCGCTGGCTCGCGCGCGCCGGCATCATCTCGCCCAGCACCGCGGAACTGCGCGAAGCCCTGCGGCAATTGTTCGAGGCGCGCGAGGATGCCGGGCCGCTCGCCGATTTCGGCACGGCGGCTTTGCGGCGCTATCGCGGACGCGCTTTTCTGGTGCCGCACCTGCCCGAACCGCCGCAGGCTTACCAGGCGCGCTGGAACGGCGAGCTTGCCTGGCCTCTGCCGGAGCTCGGCGGCGTGCTGCATTTCGAGCCGGCCGCCGAGGGCGGCCTGGCCGAGCGGCATCTTTCGTCCATGACGGTGCGCCTGCGCGCGGGCGGCGAGCGTTTCCGCACCGATGCACGCCGGCCGCATCGCACGCTCAAACACCTCCTGCAGGAGGCGGCGGTCCCGCCGTGGCAGCGCGAACGGCTGCCCTTGCTCTACGTCGGTGAACGCCTGGCCTGCGTGCCGGGCATCGGTGTGGCGCCCGAATTCCAGGCGGCGCCGGGCGAGCGGGGTGTCCTGCCGCGCTGGCGCCTAGCCCGCGAATAAAGCTGCGGGAAGGGGCCAAAGAAAGGTAAAATCGCGTGCTATTTCAAAGAAGTTCCCCTTCGGCCCGGGCGCGGCCGGCGCGGCGCTTCGTTAAAGGACACTTCGATTCATGCGGGGAGCGGGCGCTCCCCGTCTCATCTCCAAACAAAAAGGAAGCTCCATGGCAGTCGAACGCACTCTGTCGATCATCAAACCCGATGCCGTCGGCAAGAACGTAATCGGGAAGATTTACTCCCGCTTCGAGGAAAACGGCCTCAAGATCGTCGCCGCGAAGATGGTGTGGCTGTCGCGCAAGGAAGCCGAAGGCTTCTACGCCGTGCATCGCGAACGGCCGTTCTTCAAGGATCTGGTGGATTTCATGGTTTCGGGCCCGGTGATGGTGCAGGTGCTGGAAGGCGAGAACGCCATCGCCAAGAACCGCGAGCTGATGGGCGCCACCGATCCGAAGAAGGCGGCGCCGGGCACGATCCGCGCCGATTTCGCCGAGAGCATCGATGCCAACGCCGTGCACGGCTCGGATTCGCCCGAGAACGCCGCGATCGAAATCGCCTACTTCTTCCCCACCAGCGAAATCTATTCGCGCTGATTGTCAAAGGCTCATGCGCCAGAACCTACTCGGCCTCGACGCCGCACAGTTGCAGGACTACTTCGCCGCGCTGGGCGAGAAGCCCTTCCGCGCGCGGCAGGTCATGCGCTGGGTGCATCGCAACGGCGAGGCCGATTTCGCGCGCATGAGCGATCTGGCGAAGAGCCTGCGGCAGAAGCTCGTCGAGTGCGCCGAGATCGCGCAGCCGAAGATGATCCGCGACAGCATCGCCGCCGACGGCACGCGCAAATGGCTGCTCGACGTCGGCAACGGCAACGCGGTGGAGACGGTGTTCATTCCCGAAACCAACCGCGGCACGCTGTGCGTGTCCTCGCAGGCCGGCTGCACCATGGACTGCAAGTTCTGCTCGACCGGCCGCCAGGGCTTCAACCGCAATCTCACCAGCGCGGAGATCATCGGCCAGCTCTGGCACGCCAACCGCGTGCTGGGCGCCACCGCCAGCGGCGAGCGCGTCATCAGCAACGTGGTGCTGATGGGCATGGGCGAGCCGCTGCTCAACCTGGACAACGTCATTCCCGCGCTGCGGCTGATGCTCGACGATCACGCCTACGGCCTGTCGCGCCGGCGCGTGACCGTCTCCACTTCGGGCATCGTGCCCATGATCGACCGCCTGCGCGACGAATGTCCGGTGGCGCTGGCGGTGTCGCTGCACGCGCCGAACGACGAGCTGCGCGACCGGATCGTGCCGATCAACCGGAAGTATCCGCTCAAGGAGCTGCTGGCGGCCTGCGTGCGCTACCTCGACCGGGCGCCGCGCGATTTCATCACCTTCGAGTACGTGATGCTCGACGGCGTGAACGACAGCGAGGCGCATGCGCGCGAA